>JAFUXY010000065.1 GCA_017477005.1 Lachnospiraceae bacterium
AAGGACTTGGGAGTGACTGGGAAGAGAACGGCTGTTTTTGCGGCAGCATTGTTGGCAGTCTCGCTTGTAGGTACAGGTTTGTCCGCCAAAAGGGCTATGGCTGATGTGGATGTGGAAGAAGAGCTTGCGGATGCTGTTCCCGGAGAAGCGTCTATGGAGGAATTGGCGTTTGCTGATGAGACGGCCGAGGAAGATCCCGTGGTTTGGGAGGAAAATGATACACCAGTGGAAGATTCGGTGGTTTTGGAGGAAAGCGATACATCGGAGGAAGATGCGGTTGATGAAGCAGTTCCGTTGGGCGAGTATGGTGGATTGTTTTCTTTGGATAAAAATCCCGCCGACGTAGCTTTGCAACATATGGAAGAAGAGCAAATTGTTTCCGAAGAGTCGCCAGAGGCGGAAATGTCTGATGAATCCGATGAGCCGGACGAGGAAATCTATGACGGAAGCAAATACGAGGAGGCGGAGGAGCTTTTCGCGGACGGAGACGATTGGTACAAGGATTATGAATATTCCACTGAAGGAACCAGGATTCTTTTGAAGAATTATAAGGGGACAGGTACACAGGTGGAAGTGCCTGCGGAAGCCGTTATTTCCGGTGTAAAATACGCCACTGTTGTTACCGACAGTGTTTTCGCGCAGAAAGCAGTAGAGAGTGTGTCCTTTGATTATGGCCTGAAGCTGGAGGGGGATGTTTCGTATCTGTTTTCCGGATGCGAGAAGTTGGAGTATGTTTTATTTAATGGAGCAGATACTTCCGGTGTGACAAACATGGAGGGAATGTTTGCGAACTGCAGCAGCCTCGAAAGCATAGACTTACAGACCATGAATACAAGCAATGTAACCAATTTCTCGTTGATGTTTGCAAACTGTCCATCTTTGAGCGCTTTGGATCTCGGGTCATTTGACACAGGGAGCGGATCCCTTTTTTCAAATATGTTTTGCTTTTGCAGCAAGATAAGCTCGTTGAATCTGTCCTCGTTTGACCTTTCGCATGCCACAAATGCGTCAGATGTGGAAGGTATGTTGGATGATTGTGCTTCTCTGACGGAAATATACACGCCGAAAACGCTGAATTCAAATCTGTCAGTGGGGCTGCCGAATCCTATGTATGTGAAAAACGCGGACGGCACCCTGGGGCTAGTTGCATACACGGATTTGATGAAGACTCCGGCGGGAGTTCATATCGTCACCAATACGAGCTCGTCAGGTACAAACAATGGAACGGAAGTGACTATTCAAGACAATAGGTCGGGCTATAGCGGGAGCGGAATTTCAGCAGAGCTTGAGATTTCAAAACCGAACAGTTATCTGATAGTGAGTGATACAGATGGAGCATCGATCCGAGCGGTTTTGTCGCAGCAGAATGTGCAAAGTACGGCGATAGAAGTATATGACATCGATTTGATGGATAGCCTGACGGGAGGGAACAAGGTCGAGAACTTCGGATTGTGTACTATTACTATGCCACTTCCTGCGTCTATGGAACCGTATAATGGGGAGATTTCTGTATATACGATGTACGGTACAGAGTTGGAAGCCATCGACCCGGATATTTCTTTGTCCGGAGAAGGCACTTGGCAATTTACTTTCTCGACCAGTCATTTCTCTGAGTATGCAGTTGTCTATACCAGTTCTTCTCAGGAGGATGAGGACACGAATGGAGAGACAGACGACTCCGGCGACACAGATAGTACAGACGATACGGAAGACACGGACAGCGTAGATGATACAGATAACACAGACGATGTAGAGGATACCGGAAGCACAGATGATGAAGGTGATACTGTAGATAGCTCGGACGATGGCGAAGATGCGGATGCAGAGGACGATTCTGATAGTGGCAGTGGCAGTTCATCTCGCTCGAAAAGTGGAACATCTTCCAGAAGCGGAGGCAGTTCTACGAGCAGCAGCAGCGCATCCACCGGAAGCAGAAATAAATCAACGGGAAATTATACAAATCCAGTAGTAACGAATGTCGTGCCAGTAGGTCCTTCTAGCGTGTCCAGATTGCCATATAGATTTGGAAATGACAACATTGATCCCGATGACGATGTGGTTGAAAACGATTCGGGAGACGACGGGACAGTGAAACTGAAGAAATCCAAGTTCACACAGGTCTATTGGTGGGGAAAGGACAAGTCTACCTTCACTTGGAAGGATATCAAAAAGGCGGATGGATACGAGCTTCAGTATTCCACTAGCAAAAAATTCGACAAACAGGCGACAAAGACAATCACAAGCAAGAAATCGAGTGCTGTGGTCAATGGTTTGACGGTGGGGAAGACGTATTATATTCGGGTGCGACCCTATGCTGGGCAAGGAGTGCTCAAAAATCAGGGAAAATGGAGCCACAAGATCGTGGTGACAAGGAAGAGATGAAAGATGCTTGGATGCGAAGCAGTTTGAGTTTGAACGGAGGTAGGCGATATGGGCATTTATGTCAATCCGGACAATAGCGGATTTGCAGAGATCAATGATCCGGATTATGTGGACAAGACGATGCTCATTGAGCAGATTAATTGGACAGTCGGAAGAAAGAACAAGCTGACCTGTATCTGCAGGCCGCGTCGTTTCGGAAAATCCTACGCAGCAAAGATGCTGGCAGCTTATTATAGTTGTTCTTGCGATTCTCACGAGTTGTTTGACGACAAAGAAATCGCTTCTTCAGAGGATTATGAGAAGCATATCAATCAATACAATGTAATTTGTCTGGATATCACAGGTTTCATCTCAGAAGTAAAGCGGAAACGAGAGTCGTTGCGCCTGGTACCGGACAGGATTGTTGAAGCGATTCTAAATGAATTGTCCATAGCGAGGGGTCAGGTTGGTCTGCATGACGGTTTGATTCGGTTTGTGGAAGAGACAGGCAAAAAGATTATTTTTGTGATTGATGAATGGGATGCGATGATTCGCGAGGCCAAGGAGGATGTAGTTGCCCAGGAGGCATATTTGAACTTGTTGCGAGGATGGTTCAAGAATACAAATTTCACACCGAGGGTAGTCGCAGCCGCCTATATGACAGGGATTCTTCCAATAAAGAAAGATGGATCCCAGTCGGCTATCTCCGATTTCAAGGAATATTCCATGATAAAACCCCGGCAGTATGGTAGTTTCGTTGGATTTACTGAGGAGGAAGTGAAAAAACTCTGTGTGAAAAAACACATTGACTTTGAAACGATGAAGTTCTGGTATGATGGATATTCGTTTTTGGGAGTCGGTTCCGTGTATAATCCGAATTCTGTGATGCAGGCGATTGAGAACAATGATTTTGACTCTTATTGGACCGAGACATCGGCCGCTGAGGGGCTGATGGATTATATCAGCAAAGATTACAATGGAATGACGAAGACCGTAGCAGAGCTGGTCGGCGGCGTGGAGGTGAAAGTAGACACTACCGGCTTTTCCAATGACCTTGTCACTTTCAAAGGAAGAGATGACGTCCTGACTCTGATGATTCATTTGGGTTATCTTGCCTATGACGCCGAAAAGAAGACGGTCTCGATCCCCAATGAGGAAATCAAGCTGGAATTTGCACGTTCTATTCATGAAGTAAAACATGAGGCTACATTAAAACGCTTAGAAGAGAGCGAACGTCTTTTTGTGGATACCATTCAAAAGAACGAAAGAGCCGTGGCTGCTCAGATTGAGAAAGTGCATGCAGAAGAAACGGCTCCATTGCACTACAACAAAGAGGATAGCCTTCGAAGCGTTATTAAGCTGGCTTATTATTCTTATCGGGATCATTACATTCAGTTCGAGGAACTTCCTGCGGGCGAAGGCTATGCGGATGTGGTCTATCTTCCGAGAGCGGATTCGGATTGGCCTGCGCTGGTTGTTGAACTGAAATGGAATCAGGATGCGCAGGGAGCTATCGACCAGATTTTGCAAAGGAAGTATCCTTCCGTTTTGGAGAATCTAGGTTGCAAGATTCTCCTTGTAGGGATCAGCTACAACAAAGATGCCTCTTCCAGAGAGAAAAAGCATAGCTGCAGGATTGTGGAAGGGTGAACGTCTCAAATTTGTCCAGTAGTGGGAAGGATATAGCCGAACAGTAGGCGTTTATCCTCCCCACTGCTTATTTGTGAGACCTGGGTAATTTTTATGCCATTTCCGGCACCTTGAATCCGTGTGCGGTCATTTCGGATTGGAATTGAGTCGGTGTCAGGCCAGCACGTTTGGCGGCTCGATCTATGG
>JAFUXY010000066.1 GCA_017477005.1 Lachnospiraceae bacterium
ATATTGTCAACGGCGGTCTGCTCCGCCTTCATGCCGGACGCTGCCGACCAAAGTGATCTCAACATAGTCGTGTACCTTTTCCTTTCTCTTTTCCGGAATCTTCCTTTCTCTCCTTGACAAAATCTGACAGTATCAGCGCTCCACTTCGGCCGCATTTGTCAGATTTCTCAGCTCACCGACCCCACCTGTCCGATTGCCATTTCCAATGTCGAATCTTCTGTCTGAATCATTTTCTGTCCTGCCTCGTAGGCCCGCTGAATCTGGATCATATTGACCATCTCATAGGCGATATTCACATTGGCCGTCTCGAGATGCCCTTGTACGATCTTTCCGCCTGCGGCCTGCGCTGGCTCACCGCCCTCTTCCAAATCGAACAAATTCTCTCCGTATTTGGTCAGATAATCATAATCCTCAAAATCTACGAGTCCGATCGTCCCGATCTGCTGCTCATTTTGAAAAACAGCCCCGCTTTCATCCACGAAAAACGGAAGCATTGGATCCACCCGGACGAAACCATTCTCCTCTGTCGAACCGGCCATCGCCGCCTCTTGATTCAGAAGATGATCCCCATCCGCCGTCACCAGGTACCCATCCTTGTCCACGTTGAACTCGCCGTTTCTCGTGTATTTCACCGAAGGATTCTGGTTTTTGTCCATGAACTCGATGGCGAAAAAGCCCTCGCCCTGGATGGCCAGATCCGCCTGCTCATCCGTCACTTTGGCGGCGCCGTCGCTATAATCCGTGTACGTTTCACCGATCTTGACACCCATCTGGATATCGCCGATGCCACGCACGCCGCGCCGTTCCGAATCCTTGATCCGCAGCGCCAGCTCATCCCGAAACGACTTCGAAGTCGCCCCTTCTCTTTTGTATCCAACGGTAGTAGAATTTGCGAGATTGTTCGCTAAGACATCCAGTCTTCTCTGTTCCTGCACCATCCCTGTGTAGGCTGTGTATAGTCCCTTGACCATGATACACCTCGTCTGGAAATATATATGAAATTGTCGGGAAACGCCAATAGCGTTTTCCTCTGCTCATCACTTTTATCGGACGTTTCCATCAAAATCTTTAGAAAAAATTCGAGGAAATTTGAACAATATCCTCAAATTTCCCCAAAAATCGTTGCTTTTGCACAAGGTTGCTTGGGATTGAGCCAAAAATTCAGACAATCCTTTCCGCTCCATCCCTATTTTCACGGCTCTGTCCCGGAATGGTCTCCCGCCATGAACTCTACATATTTGCCTGTCCCGATCGCCACGCAGGTCATCGGATCCTCCGCCGTCATCGTATTGATCCCGGTGCGTTCCTCCATCAGCTCTTCTAAGCCCCGCAGCAGCGCGCCGCCTCCTGTCAGCACAATGCCCCGCTCCGAAACGTCGGCTGCGAGCTCCGGCGGCGTCTTTTCGAGCAAGCTGTGTACCGCCTCAACGATCTGCACCGTCGGCTCATGCAGCGCCTCTTCGGTTTCCTCGGAGGAAATTTGGATCGTCTTCGGAAGACCCGTCACCAGATTTCGCCCGCGCACATCCATCGTCTCCGGCTGCGGCAGCGGGAAGCAGGTGCCGATATTGATCTTGACATCCTCAGCCGTCCGCTCACCGATCAGCAGATTGTGC
>JAFUXY010000067.1 GCA_017477005.1 Lachnospiraceae bacterium
AGATTGAAAACCGCAAATCGTCCACGCATTGCAAAGTGGAGCATCCATTTCTTATAGTCAAGCGACAATTTGGTTATTGTAAGACGGCCTATAAAGGCATCGCAAAAAACATGAACCGTTTTAACATCTTGTTTGCCTGTGCAAACTTGGTAATGTGTATCAGGGCGGGGCGAACGAAACAATTTTGTATGGCATAGCGCGCCCTTTTACAGAAATCATCCATCAAAAAGGATGATTTCTGGGGTATAAGGCAGCAATTCCATGCATCATTACGATGAAAAGCTGCCAAATATTTCAAAAAAAGATGTGGAAACATGATTATGGGGAGAATACTCTAAATAATCAGCGTTTCCCTAACAGTAAGATTCATAGCGATGGGAAAATTTATATTCAACATACCATCGCCATGGCGAATCGGCCGGTCGCTAAGGACAGGACGAAGAATGACGCAAGCTACCGGGGATATCCGATTCCGGATTGGGCGAGAAAACATCTGGACAATATCCACATGAAGCAGGAAATGTATAAAAGTCAGTTTGGAAATACTTATACTGACTTGGGGTATATTTTCACATGGGAAGACGGGAGACCATATCGACCGGATTATCTGACCAAGAGGTTCAAGAAGCTTGTGAAATCTGACGACAGGTTGGACAATTCCCTGACGCTTCACAGTCTGCGGGCATCCTGCGTCAGCATCTTGATCCATCAGGGGGTTGATATCAAAGATGTCCAAGCATGGGTTGGGCACAGGGATATACAAACGACACTCAATGTCTATGCTAGGACGAACGAGGCAAGGAAGGAGAAGACAGCGGATCTGATGTCGGACGTGATTTTCAAGAAAAGTGCCTCATAGATAAGACATCTAGGTATTTTTATGTAAAAACCGCCTATACGGTTGGAGTCCTAGGGAAACCGTATAGGCGGAAAATTCGTGACAGGGCCAAAATCCTGCATTAAAACGTCACTTAATAAATGAATAGAAGCCTTGAATTTCAAGACTCCTAAAAATCGATGCGACTGGATTCGAACCAGCGGCCCCCACGTCCCTAACGTGGTGCTCTACCAAACTGAGCCACGCATCGTTGAATAATATAGTAACATAAATTGAATATGGATGCAAGAAAAATTTTGATTATCGCTTTCGATAAGTTTTTGGCGTTTGGCCAAGCAGGGTGTGGATAAATCACCCTGTTTTTGCTATAATGGGGATGTGGCAAGCATAAGTTTTGGAGAGGAGAGTCATATATGCGAAGAAAGTGCAATTGGAGTAGTCTGGTTTTGTGTTTGTTTTTGGCGTTGGTCTCAGAGTCCAATGTAATAGCGGCAGAGGTAGAATATGCCGTGCCAGAAGAAGTGGCTGTGGTGGCAGAGGTTGCTGAGGAGCCAGAGGAAACGATGCCGGAAGAGACCGACGAAGACGCGGAGGAAGTGTTGACAGAGGAGATTGACGAGGACGCAGAGGAAGTGTTGTCGGATGAGGTCGGCGAAGACACAGAGTTTACAGAAGAGGCCGGCGAAAATACGGAGGAAGTATTGTCGGAGGAGACTTCTGAAAACACAGAGGAAGCGTTGTTAGAGGACAAAGCCGATGTAGAGGGTGGGGCAGAATCCGCTGTCACGGAAGAAGAGCCGGAGTAGGCGGACGCGCTGCTTACAGATACGACATGGCAGGAAGATTTTAACTATGAAATAGATTATTCGTTGATGAGACTTAATTTAGGCTCGTACAAACTGATAGAAAATGTGACAGAAATATGTGTTCCTGCTTATGCTGTCGAAAATGGGGTTTCCTATCCTACATGGATTGGCCAGTCTGTATTTTCAGGCATGACATCTCTCGAAAGTGTGACGTTTGAAGACGGAGTGCAGTTCTCTCGAAATATTTTCGGTATGTTTACGGGATGTACCTCGTTGACCTATGTAGACTTCAGCAATGTGGGTACGGCGAATGTGGAAGAGATGGGTCAATTGTTTACAGATTGTGAATCATTGAAAACCATTGATCTTTCTGGGCTCGATACACAGAATGTGAGAGATATGCGTCAAATGTTTTCAGGATGCACTTCTTTGACAACTTTGGATTTGTCGGTTCTTGATACCTCGAAGGTCGAAGATATGAGTGATATGTTTGCCTCTTGTACTTCTTTGCAGTCCATTGATTTATCAGGAATTGATACGTCAAATGTGACAAATATGTCCGGATTATTTTCCGGATGCAATGCACTGACCTCTTTTGACCTGACTGGTATAGACACTCAAAAAGTAGTGTATATGGATGGTATATTTGATAATTGCAAAGGATTAATAGAAGTGAAGGTCTCTCAATTGGATACAAGTTCATTGTATTCCACGCAGGGCATGTTTAGACATTGCTATTCGCTTACGACGGTGGATCTGTCGGATTTTGATACATCGAATTTTGAAATGATGGGGCATATGTTTGCAAATTGTTCCAATCTCGAACGTATCTATGTATCGGACAAATGAAATCTGCCCTCCAAGGCTTCAGGAGGAAATATATTTTTGGATTGTGAAAAATTAGTCGGTGGGAATGGCACCTTCTACAGTCGTTCAAACCATATCAAGGATGAATCGTCAGAGGAAACAGATACTTGGCTTAGCGACATCGGCTATGCACATATTGACGTGGCGGGGAATCCGGGGTATCTGACGGATGTGGCGATGGAAGGGCAGGAGGTTGTCTACCTGACCGGGAAGGAAGTGGCCGTGGCGACCATCCCCAATCAGACCTACACCGGAAAGGAAATAAAGCCTGTTCCGACGATTACCTTCAAAGGGAAAAAGCTGCTCCAAAACACGGATTTGTGAAGGGAAAGCTGTATTTTTCTTCTTCCAAACCAAGCGTGGCATCCGTCAATGCAAGCACGGGGCAGGTGACTGGAAAACAGGTTGGCAGCGCAAAGATTTCTGTTTACGTCAAGGCGAAGGGAAGCTACAAAAAATCCAACGTGCTTTCCCAGTCAATCAAAGTAACAAAACCGTCGAAACCGACACTTTCCAAAGTTTCTGCTGGAAAGAACAGCCTGACCGTTTCATGGAAAAAGACCACTTCCAGCGGTTATATCGTGGAATACGCCAAGGACAAGAAATTCAAAAAAAGCAAATTGACAAAGATCGTGAAGGGCGGCACAACGCAGAAATTCACGATTAAAAATCTGAAAAAGGGAACAACGTATTATGTCCGGGTGTATGCCTACGGGTACACCACCAAAATCCGCTCTGCAGCCAGTGGAATAAAGAATCAGAAAGCGAAGTAATAGAGGAGGAAATTGTTTTATGGATCAATCGAACATCCGGAATTTTTGTATCATAGCGCATATAGACCATGGAAAATCGACGCTGGCCGATCGCCTGATCGAGATGACCGGTCTTTTGACGGAGCGGCAGATGCGATCGCAGGTGCTGGACAATATGGATCTCGAGAGGGAGAGGGGGATTACGATCAAATCTCAGGCCGTGCGACTGGTGTACAAGGCGAAGGATGGAAAAGAGTATATTCTGAATTTGATCGACACGCCGGGACATGTGGATTTCAA
>JAFUXY010000068.1 GCA_017477005.1 Lachnospiraceae bacterium
CCATGGTGGCTTTCACGGGACAGGAAGCCTTTGGCGCCAAGCTGTCCCTGTCTATTGGCGGAATGCTGCTGCAGCCATCGGAATTCATCAAGATCGTATTCGTGTTCTTTGTGGCCTCCTGTTTCGCGAGATCCACCGGCCCGGGGTCGGTTCTTTTCGCAACGGTAATAGCAGGAGCCCATGTCATGCTTTTGGTGGCTTCAAGGGATCTGGGAGGCGCCGGGATCTATATGGTCACGTATTTGATCATGCTGTATGTAGCGACCGGGAAGATCCGGTATTTGGGAATCGGATTTTTGTCCGGGGTAGGAGGGCTGTATGTGGCCTATCACTTGTTCGGACATGTACGCACCCGCGTGAGCGCCTGGATGGATCCGCTGTCCGATATTGACGGAGCCGGGTACCAGGTCAGCCATTCGCTGTTTGCCATCGGCACGGGAGGATGGTTTGGGAGCGGACTCTACCAGGGAATGCCGGACCGGATACCGGTTGTGGAAAAGGATTTTATTTTTTCAGCCATATCGGAGGAGCTGGGCGCGGTGTTCGCATTATGTTTGATTTTTATTTGCATGAGCTGTTTTCTGATGTTTTTTAATATATCGCTGCAGATACGATCCCGGTTTTACAAATTGGTGGCGCTGGGACTCGGGACGGTGTATGCGACGCAGACGTTTTTGATGCTGGGAGGGGTCATCCGCTTTATCCCGTCCACCGGCGTGACTTTGCCGCTGGTGAGCTACGGGGGGAGTTCGCTGATGTCGACGATGATCCTGTTCGCGATCATCCAGGGGATGTATCTTCGGCGGGGAGACTACAAGGAGACTTGAAAAATATGCGGCGGAAAAGAAACCGAGTGGACGAGATCGAGTTGATCGATTTCGGTCTCGATCCTGAGACAACGGAAAAACGAACCCCATTTTCGATCACGCCTCCGAAGCTGCCGAAAATGGGGCGGGCGAAGGGCCGGTATATGCTGGTTACTTACGGCTTTTTTGGGCTGTTTCTTTGCCTGTGCGTTTATTTTGTCTATTATGTCGGGTTTGTCGGAGAAGATTTCATCAACAATCCCTACAATCCAAGGCTTCAAATGTTTTCGGAGACGACGATCCGCGGCGATATCCTGGCCTCGGACGAGACGGTGCTGGCTACGTCGGAGCTTCGTTCGGATGGTACCGAGATGCGGGTGTACCCCAAGGGACGGGTCTTTAGCCATGTAGTCGGGTTTTCGTCCAATGGGATGGCGGGTCTCGAACTAATGACGAATTTTCATCTGCTGCGCTCCCATGCGTTTTTTGTGGAAAAGCTCGTCAGCGAGTTCACCGGGAAGAAGTTAGAGGGAGATTCTGTCGTTTCCAGCCTCGATCCGGGGCTGTCCGAGCGTGTCTATCAACTAATGGTGCCTTATGAGGGGGCGGTTGTGGCGCTCGATCCGACCACCGGAAAGGTGCTTTGTAGGGTGTCGAAGCCGGATTTTGAACCGGCCAGTATCGAAACAAACTGGTCGTATTATGCCTCGGATTCCGGCTCGTCGGTGCTTTTGAACCGCGCGACGCAGGGCTTGTATCCGCCTGGTTCTACGCTGAAAATACTGACGGGGCTGGAGTATCTGCGGGAGGGTGGCTCGCTGTATGACCCCTTTCAATGTTCCGGGAGCATTACCGAGGGGGATACAACCATTCATTGTTATCGGGGCGCTGTCCACGGGGACCAGACCTTTGAGGAAGCCTTTGGCAATTCCTGCAACTGTGTGTTCGCTGAGGTGGGGCTTTCCGAGGATCGACATGAGTTGGAGCGTTTGATGGCGAAGGCACTGTTCAATCGGTCGCTGCCGACGGATATCAAGCCGGTGGCCCGAAGCGAATTTTCGCTCGAGAATGCCGATCAAGGGCTTGTCATGCAGACGGCGATCGGGCAGGGGCAGACATTGGTGACGCCGCTTCATATGGCGATGATTGCATCTGCGATCGCCAACGACGGCGTGTTGATGGAGCCGTCTCTGCTGCTGCGGATCGTCAACAATGGAGGCACGACGGTACGCACCTTTGCGCCAAAGGAATATGGGAGGCTGTTTGAGGAAACAGACAACGAACAGCTGCGCGAGCTGATGCGTTTTGCTGTCACAAACGGCACGGTAAGCGGCGTGGCTTCAGAGTCCTACGAGGCGTTCGGAAAGACCGGCACCGCAGAATTTTCGGAAAATACACAAGAAGCACATTCTTGGTTTGTAGGATTCGCGCAATCCGATCAAAAGAAAATCGCGGTGGCGGCGATCCTCGAAGGGGCTGGGAGCGGAAGCGAGCATGCGGTTCCTTTGGTGCGTTCGCTGCTGGATTATTATTTTCAGTAGAAATTTGTCTGGACTTGCGGTATAATGAATTGATAGCCCGAAGAGGATGAACATAGGAGGCATCGCCATGATTGAAGCAACGAGCTGTGGCGAGGTAGTCATATTCCGGGGCAAAATTCTCATCCTTTATAAAAATTATCATCAGCATTACGATGGATGGGTACTGCCGAAGGGGACGGTAGAGGAAGGGGAATTGTTCGATGAAACGGCCATACGAGAAGTGAAGGAAGAAACCGATGCCAATGCCGCCATTGTGAAATATATAGGAAGCAGCAGTTATAGCTTTACCGTTCCAGAGGGATTGGTCGAAAAAACGGTTCATTGGTATCTGATGTCGGGATTCAGCTACCATAGTCGGCCGTTGCACAAGGAATATTTTGAGGATTCGGGTTATTACAAATACCATGAAGCCTACCATTTATTGAAATTTTCCAACGAGAAGATAGTTTTGAAGCAAGCATATCGGGAATACGTGAACATGCGAAGGCATGGGATTTGGACTCAAAGAAATGTTTCAAAAAACGACAGAAAAAGGACTTAATTTCAAGACGGTGGAAAAGCTCTATTTGTCGAATGAGAGGTTGAATCCTGGAGCGGTCTTTCGCAGGATTCGGCATGGGAAGCGTCTGCGGTCGCTGTATCTGATCGTGCTATCAGAAAGGGACGGCGAGCTTTTCGTGATCTATCCAGCGAAGGAGCTGCTGCTGCCTATGTACGAGGGGCGGCAGTTTGAAGTGGCCGGGATCGGAAGGGGAAGGAGAAAGACTCTTCTTTTATTGGAGCAAATGTTTTCAGATATGATTCAGGAAATGAACACGATCGATGTGGATCATTATTTTCATTCTTAAAGTTTTTTTGTGGATTCTGCTGGCAGCGGTGGCGTTGGCCGTATTGGGGTTTTTGTACGTGTTTCTGGCGCCGGTTGCTTATATTCTGTCGGTGGAGTTCGAAAAGCGTCTGTCGATGCAGGTTCGCATCAGGGATCCGCTGCGGCTGGTGAAGATGGAGCTGTCCTACGATGAGGCAGGTCTGCAGTACGGCGTCCGCCTGGCCTGGGGACTGCTTTCTCGGAGAAGAGGGGGAAGCGAGGAAGCCGGAGAGGGCGAAGACGGCGCGGAGGAAGAAGGACAAGGTTCCGGGACAGGAAGCGGCGCAGCCGGAGAAGAGGATTTCGGAGGGGGCGGTGCCACGGTCGGGGAAGAAGCTCGTGAGGCGAAAAGTATTTCGGACGGGGGAGACGGTATGCCGTCCGTTGAAGAGACAGAAGAGGAAACAGGTGGAGGATCGGTAGAGTCGACGGAAAGTCATGAAAAAACTACTTCCGAAAATGTCATCCGCCCGCCGAGACCGCCAAGAGAACCGGATGAGCGGATTCGTCCGCCGAGGGATCCGAGACCCCCAAGGGAGCCGGGCGATGAGACAGAAAGCTCAAAGCCGAAACGTCCGAACAACCCATTTTCAAAATGGAAATATATTTTGACGCATCCGGATAATCAGCGGGCATTATCGTTGATTTTTAACGAGGGAATGAAGCTCGTCTACCGAATGCGACCCAGGATCAAGCAGTTGGAGGGACATTTTTCAACCGGAGAGCCGGACTGGACCGGGCAGCTTATTGGATTGATTTCCATTTGCCCGCTTCTGTATGAGGATTCCGTTTGTCTCTATCCGGATTTTGAGAGCGAAAAGGCGTACGCCGATGGAAGGCTGGAAATTGACGGCAAGGTTCGGCTGATTTTTCTTTCGCTTTTTGGGCTGCGGATAATTTTGAGCAGGGACTGCAGGCATCTGTACCGGCAGATCCGACACTTGTGAGTAGATATACTTTAGGAAACGCTGGTAAAAGCGAGTTTGCCCTGTGGGTATTTCCTTTGTGCCAAATCGCTGCACGAATGCGACGCAAAAGGAAACGAATAAATTCGTTCGCAAGTTTATAGAATATTTTGCATCAGGAGGAAACATATTATGGCTTCAAACAGTGATGAATTGATGAAAAATACGATAGGCAATCTATTCAAAGGCATGGAGGGCTATCTTTCCACGAAGTCTGTTGTCGGAGAGCCAATCTACGTTGGGGATACGATTATTATACCGCTGGTGAATGTGTCCTTCGGGATGGGCACCGGGTCGTTTGTGGGTGATCGCAAGAACGGGGGCGCAGGCGGGATCGGAGGAAGGATGACGCCGAATGCGGTGTTGGTGATCGCAGACGGTCACACCAGGTTGATTGATATATCCACAAACCATGGCATCAACAAGGTGCTGGATCTGGTGCCGGATTTTGTATCGAATTTCTTTACCAAGGGCAAAAGGCCGGAGACTCCCGCCGTGCAGGAGGCCAGAAATGCAGCACGTTCGGAGATGGAAGAGACAATCTACGATGCATCGGAGGTGGAGTGAAAAAGGAGGAAATCTCAAATAGGTTTTTTTAACGAGATGGGGGGCGGGCATGGGTTTTCAAGTAGGAGTGGGAGAGTCAGATTTTGAGGCTCTACGCAAAGAAAACGAATATTATGTGGACAAGACGGAGATCATTTACGAGATTGTCCAAAATACGAGGAATAAGGTCACGCTCTTCACCAGGCCCCGGAGGTTCGGGAAGACGCTCATGATGAGCATGCTGGCGAATTTTTTCAGCGTCCGAAAGGACAGCAAGGAGCTGTTTGA
>JAFUXY010000069.1 GCA_017477005.1 Lachnospiraceae bacterium
CCACCTTGCAAGCGCTGGAATGACCGCTCACAGACGCTTTTCCCCTTTTGGTCTTGAAGCCATTGCCCTTCGCCACTACCTTGTAGGAGTAATCCGTATCCGCCAGGCAAGTCGTATCCAAAAAACTGGTTTCTTTCGTAACGCCTATACGCTCAAATTTAGACGTTTTTTTTTACCCGAATCGGTACGCCGAAATACCTTGTATTTCTTTGCCCCATCGAAAGCATTCCATGAAACCGCCAATGAATTGAACTCCCCGGGAGTCACGCCGATCAAGCTGACTGTGCCGGTGGACTCTCCGGTAGCCATCGTCGCATACACTGCGTTTCCATTTGATTTATTCAATTTTGCGTCGTCGTCAACACCATCGGAATCCGCATCTTCCTCATCTGAATCAGAATCAATATAATCCGAGTCCTCGTCTTCACTTACTTTGTTTTTTTTTGCCTTCTTTTTTTTCTTTTTGGCGGCATTGCCGTCATAGTATTCTACATCTTCCTCTTCTTCATCATCCGAGCTGCTGTAGGACTCCTCGTCGTCTTCGTCCTCGTCGTCCTCGTCATCCGACACATTCTTTGCCTTGAGGAATTGCGCGATAGCCGTCGCATCCGCCTTTGCCAGCTTCTTGATTTTTGAGTCAGAAGACATCCAACGGCGATCCGAAGGATTCCGTACAAATCCGTGCTCGATCAGGCATGCAGGAATTCCGTATTCATTCGCCCGTTTTGTCACGACATGATTGGCCGTTTTGAGCCCTCTATTGGCAAACCCCAACTTCAAAAGCTGCGAAAGACATTTCTGCGCCAGGTCACGAGATTTGGTACCCACCTCTGTATTCGCATACATCGTAGCTGTCCATACTTCTATACCATTCGGCACCGTATTCACGCTCGAATTGATATGGAAGGATACGAACACGTCCGCTTTTTTCTTCTTCGCTACCTTCGGACGATATTCGAGGCAGTTGATCTCCGCACCGCCGCCTACCGGACAATCCTCCTCCGGACGTGCCAAATAGACCTTGATCCCATAATCATCCTCCAAGTATTCCTTGCAGTACTCCACAATCGAATAGGTAATATTTTCCTCTTCGAGCCCATCGTACCGCGTACCGGGATGGTCTTCATCATGTCCGGCATCCAAAACCGCAATATATTTCTTCTTCGCCTCTACCTTTTGCAAAGGCATCAAGCCATCCGCCAAAGAAAACACGAAAGCCAAAGTCATCAGAATCGAAATCCATTGTTTGATTTTCCACTTCATAGGGTGATTCCTCCTCTATTACTACTAACCAAATAATCCTTCGTTCAACACAATTTCTTGTAGTTTCAGACAGTTGTATAACTATATATTCGGTTGAAAATTAGATTTTTTCGGGGTTTGATGGACACATCCTTCAATCAAAATCTCGATATTTTTCCAAGATCGCATCCATCTGTTCCTTCGAAAGCGGCCCCCCAGTCGGTGTTGTTTCGAGCGAACCCACGTCCACTCCGGCCTTCGCCGCCTGACGAATTTGCCGGATTTCGCCGGTCATCTGCTCATAGATCGGCGCCACCTCGCCAATATCTCCCTCCGCGATCAGCCGCCCATGATCCAAAATAATCGCCTTGTTGCAAATCCGCATAACCTGGCCGAGATTGTGGGACACAAACAAAACCGTCACATTTGTGTCAAACATCTCGATGATCCGCTGCTCGCTTTTGCGCCGGAATTTCGCGTCTCCGACCGAGAACACCTCATCCAAAATCAAAATATCCGGTTTCACAGCCGTACAGATCGCAAAGCCAAGCCTCGTCCGCATACCGCTCGAATAATTCTGGATCGGCACATCCACAAATTTTTGCAAGCCGGAAAACTCAATGATCTCGTCAAACTTCTCTTCGATAAACTCCCGACGATACCCCAGCACCGCTCCGTACAAAAAAATATTCTCCCTGGCCGTGTACTGCAGTTCGAATCCTGCGCCAAGCTCCAGAAGCGGCGCCAACACGCCCTTCTTCTTCACGCGTCCCGTCGTCGGACGATACACGCCTGCGAGTGTCTTCAAAAGCGTGGACTTCCCGGCGCCATTCAAGCCCAGAATCCCCAACCGATCGCCCTTTTTCAGCTCCAGATTGATATCCGTCAACGCCCAAAACGCGTCCTTGTCCTTCTCCTGCTGCCGTTTTTTCCACATCGTCGGCAGCAAGCCCATGATTACCACGTCCTTGATCGAGCTTCGCCCCTGCTTCAAGCCCATCGAAAACTTCATGGACACATTTTCAACCTTGACCGCAAAATCCCGATCCTCGTCATTCTCAAATCGGGTCTGATCGAGCTCATATCCCTTGAATAAATTTTTGCGTCTTTTTTTCTTCCTCTTTTTATTCGCCATAAATCTGTCCCAAGCAAATCCTTCTGCAAACTCTTCTTTTATAAGTAGAAAACCAACTCCTCCTGACAGCGGCGGAACACGAACACCCCGAGCAAGAAAAGCACGACCGCAAAACAGCCGGAATACATCAAATCCCATGGATCTGCCAAATATCCCATGATCCCTCCGCGGAAGGCATCTATGATGCAGAACATCGGGTTCAGCTTCAAGATAAAGCCCCACTGGCTGTTCATTAGCTTCTTGGGGTAATAGAAAATAGCGCACATATACTGAATCAGCATCAGCACTACGTTCCACAGGTACTCAATATCCCGGAAAAAAACGTGCAGCGGGGACAAAATCAGCCCGCTTCCCACTGTCAGCAAAAACAAAATCATCAAAGCCGGTATCACCTGCCAGATAAAATGCGTCGGCGCCCTCCGGCAATACAGCATGACCAACGCCACGACCGAAAGAGATATGCCAAAAATCATAAATTGGTACACGCATTCGGCAATCGGATATAGATATTTCGGCAAATATACCTTTTTGATCATACTGCGGTTTTTCCACAGACTCATACAGGCGGATTTCGTCGTGCTTGAATAAAACGAATACACAATACGGCCGCACACGATATACAGTGAAAAATCGGGCGGACGTTTCCGCATCATCGTACCGAATACGATTACGAGCACGATCGTCGTCAAAATTGGCTCGATCAAAGACCAAAGAATCCCCAAATATGACCGACGGTATTTGAGCCGAACCCCTTTCTTCACCAACTCGCTCAGCAAAAACCAATTGTCGGTAATCTTCTTTTTGTAATCAGAAAACGTCAACATGTGCCATCTCCTCTTGGCCCCTCTACCGATTCGCCTTCAACAACGCAAAGGCCCGTACAAAATGCGTCTTGACAAACGAAATCGTCTTCATCTGCAAATACAGCGCCCACACCCAGTTGTATCTGAGCGGCCAAAGCATGATCTTCATATAGAAAGAACGCGGCCTCGTATAGTGCAATGTAATCGCCACCCGCGGGTTTTCCAGCATTTGCCGCATAGACCGCCGCACCGACCTCCCTCCATGCTCCGGCGCCCTGGGATTTGTCAGATTCTCAAAGCATCCGATCAACCGCTCGATGTAGCGCCGGCTCACAAACTCCCGCACCCTCGCGTCCTTTATAATGCCGGGGTTCGTCGTCCGGTTCCATTCCCGGTACAGAGCCAGCATCCATCCGTGTTCCTCTTCCCTCTTTTCATACAGCCCGGGAATGAATTTCTCGGATTCGGATTCGCTTCTCGCTCTCAGGAAATGGTAATATTTTTGCGGACTGACCACGATTCTCTCTGCGTGTTTTATTACCTCCAAATTGAATGGAAAATCGTCCCATTGGGTGTCCTGAAAAAATATCTGATTTTCCCGAACCAAATCCGTTCGATACAGCTTGTTCCACGGCGTGTACAGCAAATTTCGATCAAAATATTTGTGAGCATCCGCCCGAAACGAACGAGCCGTGGGATAAAAAACTTCTGATTCGGGAGCCATCTCCTGGCGGACAAAATCGTCCTCCTTGTCTCCATAGTAGGTATCAATATAATATCCGCAGACCACATACTGCGCATCGTGCGTATCCGCTAGCTTGTACATCTCGGAAAGCATGCCAGGCTCGCACCAGTCATCGCCGTCCATGAAATAAAGGTAATCCCCGGTCGCCCGGACAATGGCCGCATTCCTAGCCGCTGCTGCCCCGCTGTTTTCCTGGTGGATCACTTGTATCCTCAGATCATCCGCCGCATACCGGTCGCAGATCGCCCCGCTCTTATCCGGCGAACCGTCGTCCACCAAATACAGCTCC
>JAFUXY010000070.1 GCA_017477005.1 Lachnospiraceae bacterium
AGTGTCACGGTATCCTTCTTGATATGCACCGGAAGCGTCCCGGTTGCAGTAATCGTTCCCGTTCCATCCTGCAGCGTCTGGGTAGCAGACACCGAGATATTCAAATCCACATCCGCCGTATAGAAGTCCGCAGCTCCCGCAAGCAATTGCACATCAACGTTACAATAATTTTCGCTCACCGCCTCACCATTAATCTTGACATAATTTTTGTGGGCATTTGGAACGCTCCAATTAATGTTGCCTACAGCAGCTCCACCAACATAGGTGCTTATTTTCCTTTCGTTTCCAATATCATTCCTTGCAATCGTAATCGAATCAGGGTCAAAGGCAAGGGTAGTAGGCAGCACCTTCTCCACTACTATATTGTATGTAGCTGTTGTCTCTCCGTCATCTCCACACCCAATCGTCACTTCTAGTTTTGCAGAAGCCGCATCTGCATCCATAATGGTCAGCTTGCTGCCATTCAACTTGTACTGTTCCTTCGCCTTCGCATTGTCTGCAGAAGCCGTCGGATAGTCATAGCTGTATTTGAATGTCTTGATTTCCGAAGCCGTATAGTCGTAATCTGTCGTATAATCAGTAACTTTCCCATCTCCTATAGGAGTTAATCCCGATGCCTTTCTCGTGATCGAAAGGCTATTCAACTTCTCCTGTGCAATCGAAGGATTCACGAAAATAGTATCCAAGTCGACTTCTCCGGCTCCTTCGTGAGTATAAATAGTTACGCCATTGGTTCCAGTCTGGCTCACGTCAAACTTATTCTCACCTACGTGTATAGATATCTCCTTCGAAAGAGGGGCACTCAGCCCTTGCTGCGTGACTGTATACACAATCTTTGCATCACCGGCCGCAACTGCCTTGATGGTCGCAATTCCAGTCGCCGGATCAAATGATGTCACTTTCACATACTTCTCATCTGACGCAGATGTTGATACTGTAAACACAGCACCCTCAACCTTGTCATTGCCGGGTAACAGATTTACCGGCCCCCAAGTGCCTTCTTTCCAAGTCTTTGACTCGCCAACCATGAAGCTGGTATTGATTCCACTTGTGGCATAGCTGCTGACAAGATCAAGCCCGGTCAGAACCGTCTCATCTGTCACCACGAGCCCGTCCGTAAACGCAACATCGTCGCTCCAATCAGACCTAGCAAGAACTCCGTTGGCTTCAACCCAGGAAACAGCTTTATTTTTGTTTATCTCGTCTGCTAATCCCTTAAACTCGTCAGCGCTGTAAGTAACATCCTCCCGAACCTTGCCATCTTCATCCAGGTCAGCATAATCAAGAACTATGCTATTGGCATTCTTATCCCATAGCTTCACCGCCACAGACAATTTTGCCGTGCCCGCAGCAGCTATTCTAGGAATTGCAAATTTAGAGTCTGTGTCTCCGGAACTGTCTATGTTCGCGTATGTATAATACTCACTCTTCGTCCCGTTCGGGTCTGTCCAAGTCCACCGAAACGCCGCAACATCAGCGCCATTGACCTTCATGCCGGTCTCTGTACTCGCACCACTCGCATAACTTGCGGTAGCGTATGTCTTACCTACATCGGCTATCTCATTCACTGCAAGGGTATTGGTAGCCTTGTTGTACGTGTCATCAGCCAAATCTGTATCATGATGAATTCCACTTGCCGGAATCGTCAATCCGAATAGTCCAGCGTAGTTTGTGAGCGAGAAGTTTTTGGACTTCTCAAGATCCCAACCCGACACCGCTTTCATTTCTTTTTCGTCGTAATAATCGGCATTATTCTTCCAGTTTTCAAATTGGGAAGCGGTATACCTCTCATTGGCTACCATTCCACCGGGCAGCCCGGCCTTAATAGCACCTGCCTTATCATATGCTCCTCCGCTGTACCAGCCTTTGGCAGCCACTTTTGCGCTTAGGTTCGTACCTGACTCGATCGTGGGAAGCCTCAATTGGGAGGTAAAAGTATTAGCTCTTTCTGCCTCCACTGCGTAGGTATAGTATTTCCCATACTCTTTTTTCCCATCGTTCAAAGTCCACTCAAACTCCATGACGTTCTCATACTCATTTGAGGTAACGGGCTTCACATAGGTTGCCTCGAGGTATGTCCCGGAAACTTCAGTCTCACCCAACCCAAGTCCTTTCGTATTAGTACCATTTGGAACATGAACTTGATCCCCGATAGTTAAATTCCCGGCGAGCTTCGCCTCGAGAATACTCAGCCACTCGCTGCTTCTCGGAGTACCAGTTGCCGTAGATGGAGTACCAGTCCCAGGCGTAAAAATTGCTGATGCAAGTTCTATTTTCGCTCCGCCGCTATCGGTTCGCTGTGCG
>JAFUXY010000071.1 GCA_017477005.1 Lachnospiraceae bacterium
AATGCACCATATTCAATAGTTGTCACACTTGATGGAATAACCAAGTCATCGTCTATGCTACAATTATTAAATGCTAAATCACCGATCACTGTCACTTTTTTTCCATCAATTGTTCCAGGTATCTCATCCAAATAACCTTCCGGGTCGTTATAGTTGTAAATTGTTATCGTACCGTCCTCATTCTCGCTATACGAAAAATAATCTGTTTCATCAAACAAAACATCGTTTACTGTTTCATCCTCAATTTTTTCGACCGCCTCTCTCACTTCATCTTCGCTGCGTTCTGCATCCTCCACGATCGGATCTATTTCAACGCTATCATTTTCATTCTCTTCAAAAACCGATACACCGATATCCTCTGCGGCATCTGTATCATCAAATATCCCTGCAGCATCCTCTTCTGTTTCTGACTCACTACTCTCTGCCACATCTATTTCTTCAGAACCAAATTCCTCGGTTGATTCTTCGTTGTTTTCGTTCTCGGATAAAACCTCCTCTTCCAAAGATATATCCTCCTGAACAGAACCAGCCTCCTCCGTGACATCGCTAGCCAGTACTGTCATATTTCCAACAGCAGCCTCTGAACACGCCAATATCATCCCCATCACCAATGCAACAAACTTTTTCATGATCCTTCTCCTTCCTTTTCAGATGAAAACACTAAACTAAACTTCTGTCACCACAAACGCCCGATCCCGCTTCCCTGCTCCCATGCTTCAAAGCTACCATTCCTATTGTCAGGCGTTCTCTAACCTTTTCAATCTCCCCCCTTTCAAGCTTTCGGTACAAAATCCTCATTTTTGACAGCATACATAGCACTCTATGATACCGATGCAACCCTGCAAACAATGCACAAAATCAAACAATAATATATACTCATTATATAGCACTGTATCAAATTTGCATATACTCTAATTATCGACTATACCGTTTTGCAAAAAAATTATAGGAAACGAATTTATTCGTTTCCTAATGCGTCAAATTCGAATCAGGCGAATGCCCTTGGGGTACGAATGCCGAATTTTCCTGATAACAACGCCGGCGACAGAGATGGGTCTTATGTGAAAAGCATTAAGGAAGCGCTGATTTAATCATATTTTCTCAAAAACCATGCACACAAATCGCATAGGAATGCACTTCGTGCTGCGATTTGGCACAAAGGAAACGCTTTAATCAGCGTTTCCTTAATGACACCGCTGAAACTATAGCTTCAAGCAGCAAAGCAGTCGCGACCAACATTACAGGTTCGGCAACTGTCGTGGATTCCTTCATCTCCACGGAGTACCGGTCAAAATATGATGCAGCCGCAAAACCAAAAAAGCTGATAAAGGAAATAGAAAAAAATCAAATTATGGGAAGATTAAATCTGTCCGTCATTCCCTTGGTGTGATCGTCAACATTGAGCCACATGGACGCTTTGCTCCCGGATATCCAGTAAACACTCGCAGTGAAGATCATGACTGGCGTGGTAATCCGGCTAGGAGATGCGGATAAGACTGAAAATGAACTCTTAAAGGTTCTGGGGACGATATTGTCAAACAAGAAAAGCGTCAACGACAAAATTGAAATTATGAAAGAATACGATTTACCCTTGACGCAGACTGTGGAAAGGAAGGTAGGAAATATGTATAGTTTAGCGGATATTATCGCCGAAGAAGCAGCTGAGGAGGCAAAAGAAAAAAGGGAAGAAGAAACTATGCTCTGAGCAATAGAAAACATCATGGAGTCATTCGGAGTGACTATCGAAAAAGCAATGGATGCGCTAAAAATTCCACAGGAAAAACGTTCGATTTATGTCGGACGTGTACAGAATGGTTGACCCACTGCAAGCCAAATGACCTGCACCAGAAAAATCCGTTCTCGAAATCAAAAACGGAGTGTTGGTATATTTCACACCAATACCCCGCTATATATGGAGACTGCTTTCACTGGTATAGTATATCTGTCAGCAGACTCATTCACGCTCACCACCCTATAGTTGATCTTTTCTTCGTCTCGCTCATACAAACCTCCACAGACATAGTATGCACGAATTTGCATTTTATAGCTTTGCCACCATGCTTTCATACATGCCGCGCTGTCTGGACGGAATTTTCAACGAGTCCATCGCTTTCTCTATGCTGACTCCAAAAGAATCCATTACGTTTTTTATCGATCTCGCCAGTGCTTTTTCTGTGCCAATTTTTTCTCCCTCTTCTCGTCCCTCTTCTCGTCCCTCTTCTCGTCCCTCTTCTCTAAACATCTCCATCGTCTCGGCTTCATTGTATTCCGTCAAACACATATCCTTCACCTCCGCTCTGTTGCCAACGATAAATTCCTTGATAAGAAAATCGCCCGGCATCTCGTCTATCGCCTTGTCAATCGCGTCCTCTGCCTCCATGTGCCTTCCCGCTTCATCCGGCTTGCTGTTCTCCCGTATCGCTGCCACGAGCCACGCATACTCTTCCAGCGGCTTGCAGCCCTTCAGAAGCCCGGCATTATGCCCGTAGTTGATGTTAATCATGCGGACTTTGACCTCTATATCCGGGTCCGCTTCATAGAAAAGCCTTTCGACTTCCTCTTCGATCTGCCCATGATCCAAATTCCCTTTTGCGAGAAGGCCCCTGCGTATCTCCTCCCTAAATGCATCGGACAGCCGAAGCGTCATCTCGTCTTCCT
>JAFUXY010000072.1 GCA_017477005.1 Lachnospiraceae bacterium
ATGTGTGAAGACAGTCGTCCCAGTCCGGGAGCCCTCGTGCAAGCGTTGCGGAAAGAAATTGAAGTCGGCGGAGGAGGAATACTGCGGCGAGTGCCGGAGCATAAGGCATTTTTTTCGCCAGAACAAAGCAGCCGTAGTCTACAGCGGAGCAGCCAAGCAGGCTATGTACGCCTTCAAATACGGAAACGCCCGGTGGATCGGCGATTACTTTGCCAAAAAGCTCGTCGAGGAACACCGGGAATGGATCCGGCTGCGTCGCCCCGCCCGGATCGTTCCAGTGCCGATGTATCGGAAGAAAGAGAGGGAGAGGGGCTACAATCAGGCGGAAATTTTGGCAACGAAATTGGCAAAGTGGATCCGGCATTACTGTAATGAAATGGAAACACCGGTTGTCCGTGTGGTGGAGCGTACGATCCCTACCCTGCCCCAGAAACAATTATCGCATGAAGTTCGTCGAAAGAATCTCAAAAAGGCTTTCAAAATGAACGAAAATGTAGTAGAATTAGAAAGCGTATACTCTGATAGGGAAACTGCGTCTTTTTCGTGTGTGCTTTTGGTGGATGATATATATACGACCGGCGCGACCCTAGACGCGATCAGCGAGCTGTTGATCCGGGCAAAGTATACGAAGGAAGTCGTCTGTATGACGGCTGTTGTGGGTCAGAATCTCTGAGGCGCAGAGGGGAACCGGGGAAGATTCATCGGACGAAGGGCCGGACCGGATGCGCGGATGGATTCAGACCAAGAAAGTGTGTAGGTTCAGTGTACTGAACGGATGTGTGTGTTGCCAAATGGGGAAGAAAAGGAAAGAGGGGATGGACTATGGATTTGAAAACATGTCGCCGCTGTCGTCGGTTGTTCAATTACATATCGGGACCGATGATCTGTCCTGATTGTGTGGATGAACTCGAGAAAAAATTTTATGATGTGAAGGAATACATTCGGGAGAATCCGAAGGTGGGGATCAAGAAGGTTTCCATAGAAATGAATGTGCCGGTATCCCAGATCCAGCAGTGGGTGCGGGAGGAGAGGCTTCAATTTACCGAGGATTCGGGCATCGCTTTGGAGTGCGAGAAATGCGGAAAAAATATCTACACTGGTCGCTACTGCGACGCCTGCAAGGCGAAGATGGCCAACAGCCTGAGCCGGGCCTTGGGTGGCGCGGAGATGGAAGCGATGAAGCCTTCGTCGACCGGGAATCGGATGCGTTCTCGAAAATTCTGATTTATGTTGAGTGAAAAGCGTGTCATCCATATGACCCGTATGGAGATACGGCGAAAAACAGAGCCGGGTTTGTCCGATGCATGGCTGTCCACGGATCGCAAGGATTACATTTCCTTTCATCGTGTGATCGGATTCATTGCAGGGACGGCATTCTATGGAGTGGTGGCGGTTGCGGTGGCCTCGGTGCTTTTGACCGTTGTTGTCAGCAACCTCGACCGCTCCCTGATGCTTCTATTTCTGCTCGGAGGGGTGATCGGCTACCTGATTTTTATGTTTTTTTATCAGCGCTGGTACTATGAATTTGCGAACAGACGATACAAGGAAGCGAAGATAGGGGCGATTCGCTGGAGAAGGGATTGGGATGATCTGTCGAGGATTTATGAGGAAGAGGATGAGGCGGCCAGACCAACGGTGAACATGGATCTGCTGTTTCCCGAGGGTTCTTTGGGAGAGAATGAATGACGCCATTTATGCGTATGCGTGAACACATACGGAGATTTGTCCATATGCACGAGATTGGGTTTTTTCGCGTGCTGCATGGGCTGTATATGCTCGTGAGTCTTGTTGTGATAGCGGGCGCGTTTCCGTTTGCTACGGGCTTGAACCGTCCGTGGATAATTGCGGCATTGTCCGGGATTGGGATTTTCATGCCTCTGTCCGCAGAGGTGTTGGTTCTTTTTGTATTTTTATTCATCAATTTGTTTTCCCTATCGGGCGCAGTCTGTGGCGTTCTGGCCGGATTGGTCGCTATTTCCTATATGTTCTGCAGCGTATACCAGTCA
>JAFUXY010000073.1 GCA_017477005.1 Lachnospiraceae bacterium
GCATGAAATATGCTCCAACCGTACAGGTGGAATTTTTACATCTTTGTTCCGGCAGGTATAGCAATAGTTTACAAATTTCTTGAACGAAAAACCAAATAATCTATTGATTTTTTATAGAAATACTTTTATTATGGTAGGTAATGCAGGAAACATTTCAACAATCAGGAGGAGAAAAGTATGAAAAGAGCTATGAAAACCATGGATGGCAATCATGCGGCGGCGCATGCTTCTTATGCATTTACCGACGTAGCTGCGATCTATCCAATTACTCCGTCTTCCGTGATGGCAGAAGCGACCGATGAGTGGGCGACTGCTGGACGCAAGAACATTTTCGGACGCACCGTACAGGTGACGGAAATGCAGTCTGAGGCCGGCGCGGCCGGTACCGTACACGGATCGTTGGCAGCGGGCGCGCTCACGACGACCTATACGGCTTCTCAGGGTCTGCTTCTGATGATCCCGAATCTGTACAAGGTAGCCGGTGAAAATCTGCCGGGCGTGTTCAATGTATCCGCTCGCTGTATTTCTTCGCATGCACTGAACATTTTCGGCGACCACTCAGATGTGTACGCCTGCCGTCAGACCGGCGTGGCGATGCTCTGTGAGTCCTCGGTGCAGGAAGTGATGGATCTGACGCCGGTGGCGCATATGGCCGCGATCAAGGGCAAGGTTCCGTTTATCAACTTCTTTGACGGCTTCCGTACCTCGCACGAGATTCAGAAGATTGAGACTTGGGATTATGAAGATCTCAAGGAAATGGTAGATATGGATGCTATCGATGAGTTCCGTGCCAATGCGTTGAATCCGAACCATCCTCGTGAGATGGGTTCCGCGCAGAACCCGGATCTGTTCTTCCAGACCCGTGAGGCTTGCAACGAATTCTATGACAAGCTTCCGGCGATTGTGACAGAGTATATGAACAAAGTCAATGAGAAGATCGGCACGGATTACAAGCTCTTCAATTATTATGGCGCGCCGGATGCGGAGCGTATTATCATTGCGATGGGATCTGTTTGCGAGACCATCGACGAGACGATCGATTATCTGATGGGCAAGGGCGAGAAGGTCGGCGTGGTCAAGGTTCGCCTGTATCGTCCGTTCGTAGCGAGTGCGCTGGTAGACGCGATTCCGGATTCCGTGAAGCATATTTCCGTACTCGATCGTACAAAGGAGCCTGGTTCCCTGGGCGAGCCTCTGTACCTCGATGTCGTAGCGGCGTTGAAGGGTACGAAGTTTGAGTCCGTTGAAGTATTTGGCGGACGCTATGGCCTGGGTTCGAAGGATACGACCTCGGCGGATATTATCGCTTGCTTCCACAATACAGACAAGCCTCGCTTCACGCTTTCGATCACGGACGATGTGACGAACCTGTCGCTTCCTCGTACCGAGACCCCTGTGACGGCTCCGGAAGGCACGACAGCCTGCAAGTTCTGGGGACTTGGCGCGGATGGTACCGTAGGTGCCAACAAGAACTCGATCAAGATCATCGGCGACAACACCGATATGTATGCGCAGGCCTATTTTGATTATGATTCCAAGAAGTCCGGCGGCGTGACGATTTCCCATCTGCGTTTCGGACATACGCCGATCAAGTCGACGTATCTGATTTCTCAGGCGAATTTCGTAGCCTGCCATTGTACGGCTTATATCTACAAATACAACATGGTACAGGATCTGGTGCCGGGCGGTACCTTCCTGTT
Organism: Lachnospiraceae bacterium; assembly: GCA_017477005.1. Classification (GTDB taxonomy): domain Bacteria; phylum Bacillota; class Clostridia; order Lachnospirales; family Lachnospiraceae; genus RGIG4930. The sequence goes on from JAFUXY010000073.1 coordinate 1,701, forward strand.
CAATACGCAGTGGTCCGTGGACGAGCTTGAGGAGAAGCTGCCGGGCCAGGTGAAGCGTTATATCGCAGAAAACGACATCAACTTCTACATCATCGACGGCGTGAAGATCGGCAAGGAGATCGGCCTTGGCAAGCGCATCAATACCGTGCTGCAGTCCGCTTTCTTCAAGCTGACCGAGCTGATTCCGGCCGAGCAGGTGATCCAGCTCATGAAGGATGCGGCGACGGCTTCCTATTCGAAGAAGGGCGACGACATCGTGAAGATGAACCACGACGCAATCGACGCTGGCGCCAATGCCGTAGTCAAGGTGGATGTACCGGAGTCTTGGAAGACGGCGGAAGACACCGATCTGACGCAGGAGCTTCGCCAGGATCGTCCGGAAGTGATGGACTTTGTAAAAGATATCCAGGTCAAGGTCAATGGACAGCAGGGAAATACCGTGCCGGTATCCATTGTGAAGAAGTACGCAGACGGTTCCACGCCGAGCGGTACCGCAGCACACGAGAAGCGCGGCGTTGCGACCGATGTTCCGGTATGGAATACCGACAACTGTATCCAGTGTAATATGTGCTCTTATGTATGCCCGCATGCGGCGATCCGTCCGGTAGCGATGACCGAGGAAGAAGCGGCTGCGGCTCCGGAAGGCATGGCGATGAAGGACATGACCGGTATGCCTGGCAAGAAGTTCGCCATCGTCGTATCTTCGTTCGATTGCACGGGCTGCGGTTCCTGCGCGAATGTCTGCCCGGGCATGAAGGGCAACAAGGCGCTGTCTCTGGCTTCCTTCGAGGAGAACGAGGAGCAGCAGAAGTACTTCGATTATGCAGTATCGCTGCCTGAGAAGGCCGACGTTCTTGACAAGTTCAAGATGAATACGGTCAAGGGATCCCAGTTCAAGCAGCCGCTCCTTGAGTTCTCGGGTGCCTGCGGCGGCTGCGGTGAGACACCGTATGCGAAGCTTTTGACACAGCTTTTTGGCGATCGTATGTACATTGCGAACGCGACAGGCTGCTCCTCGATCTGGGGCAATTCCTCGCCTTCCACGCCGTACACGATCAACAAGAGAGGACAGGGTCCGGCATGGTCGAACTCCCTGTTCGAAGATGCGGCTGAGTTTGGTTATGGTATGCTGCTCGGCTCCAAGGCGATCCGCGAGAGACTGTGCGAACAGCTTGACGCGCTCTGCGAGACAGCGGGCGACGACCTCAAAGCGGCGTTTGGCGAGTGGAAGGATACTTATGGAAACGGCGTAGCCAATGGTCCTGCGACAGACAAGCTGATCGCGGCACTGGAGGCAGACGGTTCCGACGCGGCGAAAGCCATCCTCAAGGAGAAGGATTTCCTGTCCAAGAAGTCTCAGTGGGTATTCGGCGGCGACGGCTGGGCGTATGATATCGGCTTCGGCGGCGTAGACCACATCCTCGCTTCTGGCAAGGACATCAACGTCATGGTTTATGACACAGAGGTATAGTCCAACTCAGGCGGTCAGTCCTCCAAGGCGACCCCGGCTGCGGCAGTGGCGCAGTTCGCGGCGGGCGGCAAGGAGACCAGGAAGAAGGACTTGGCAGGCATTGCGATGACCTACGGCTATGTATATGTGGCGCACATCGCTATGGGTGCAGACATGAATCAGACCGTGAAGGCTCTGACGGAGGCCGAGGCTTATCCGGGACCTTCGCTGATCATTGCGTATGCTCCTTGTATCAATCACGGTATCCGCAAGGGTATGTCCAAGGCTCAGACCGAGGAGAAGCTGGCGGTAGAGGCTGGATATTGGTTCAACTTCCGCTACAATCCGGCGTTGGCGGCCGAGGGCAAGGATGCATTCTCACTGGATTCGAAGGCTCCAACTGGAGACTTCCAGGAATTCATCAAGGGTGAGGCACGTTATGCTTCGTTGATGAAGGTAGACAAGGAGAAGGCGGCAAGACTCTTCGAGAAGAACGAGGCCGACCACAAGGCGTACTATGAGCATCTGCAGAAGCTCGTGACGCTGTATGCTGGGAATTAAGAGGCCGTGCACAATCAGCGTTTCTGAATAAAGTACAATAAACCCCTACCCGTCAAGCTTTTTGCTTGGCGGGTGGGGGTTTTAATCATTCAGCCTTTGCGTATCAGGTATTTCTCGCCGTGTTTTCCAAACCATTTTCATTGTCTTCCGGGTCAAATACCTTGAACTCCATAACGACGGCCACGTCCTCCGTATTTTTGGGCTCCAACACCACATCATAACGTCCCAGCCCCGATTCCCTATTAGACTTTACAACTAACTGGCGGCTTTGTCTACCAAAAGCCTTTCAAACTCTGTCTTGATTCATATTTTCACGAACAAAGTCCAAGCATCTCTTTCGCTTCTTCTGATGAGACGAATTCGTGGCATTCAGGATCGTTTTCTATTTTCTTCAGCATTTCAAGATCCCATTCATCTGGTTAGACCTCTGGGATGTCGTCCCATGATACACGCTTATTTTCATTAAGTGTCAAGATAAAGTGCCAAACCGATTCAATCTGCGATTCATCCATTGATGATATGGTGTTGATGACTTGCTCCTTTAGTGCATCCATTTCTACCCCCTGCTTTTATATGCTTCGTCCCTATTTTCAATTCTGTTGATATCTATAACATTTCCGTTTTATAGCAGGTGGGTATGAAAAATGCAAGAGTCTACCAAAAGTCCGGACGGAAAGCCGTGCTTCGTCTGGGAAATCCTTTCTTTGCGGCAAATTTTTGGGTGGTCGTGGCGGGAACAGGCGTTCGTCACTTAGAATTAATAGACTTCAGAAAAGCCAGCAAGTTGGATCTTTGATCCGGGCTCAGTTGGCAAATGTTCTCCAGTAGAGGATCACTTTGGGTTTTCGGCTCGGAGCCATCATCAAAAAATTCTTTGAGGGTAATATTGAGAGATTCGCAGAGCAGAGAGATGAAATTGACGGTAGGATTCTTGTTCCCCAGTTCAATATCTCGCAGATAACTTTGTGAAACGCCTGCGCGATTGGCCAGCTTGTTCACGGTATACCCTCGCTCTTCACGCAGATCTTTTATTCTTTTGTCAAGTCGGAACGTCTGTTCCTTGTATCCTTCCTTGTTCATAGTTTTCCTCCTTCTTCTATAGATAATAATGAAAACAGATAAAAAAATAATTGATATAGAGACTTGCAATCTATCGCCATATAGATTATAATTACCGCTATAACGATAAAAATGAATCAATATCCAGAAGAATTATCTATATAGAGGTTCATTTATAAGGGAGGTATTGCTATAGTTGTATCTTTGGAAGCAATCGGCTTCATCAGCGGATGATGTTGGCTATGGAAAAGGACAGTAGCTTCGAGTACAGAGTCCTCTTTGTCCAAACGGTGAAACAAGAAAAGCTGCAGGATGTGTTTCGCAAGAACCTGCCAGCTGAGCGGGGAAGGGTATTTGTGCCTATGATGGAATATTATCGCCGGGACAAGAAGGCGATTGATACAAAACCCCTGTTTCCAGGATATCTGTTCATTCAGACAGATTTGAGGCGGCGGGAACTGCACGAATTCATCAAGTCTCAAAGTTTCGATATACAGGCGGCTGCTTTCGAGATATCCTTTCGAGAAAGCAGAAACGCAGGGGAAGAGCGATATTGGGATGAGGATGTCTTCGATATGAAGGATCTTCTCCCGGAGGAAGCAGATTTTTTGGATCACATGCTCGATGAAGAAGGATTGCTTCACATGTCGGTCGGCTACAAGGAGAAAGACAGAATCTTCGTAATGGAGGGGCCGCTTCGATATTATCAGGACAGGATTGTCGATGTGGACAGGCACAACAGACGGGCATATTTGAATTTTGAATTCATGGGTCGAGTTATACAGGCGGGGCTGGAGCTTGTGCCCAGACGGAGATTCTTTCCGGATGAGCCAGATACATCTGAGATTTTGGAAGATGGATCGGAAGTAGATTTGTCCGAGTTGAAAAATAGAATGATGGGCGGGTAGTCGGTTTATTCGGTATCTGCTTGCATTATTCAGTCATAGAGCAGCGCTAGGATGGAGCCTTTGTTTGTGGCTCAATCCTATAGAGATCAAGGGCTTTGTAGGTGCTTGAATGGCGAAGCACGCCCTGAGGAAGCACTGGTTTTATCGTATTTCCAGAAATACCATGCACTCAAATCGCATAGGAATGCCCCTGCGGGACTAGCTTTGCGTCGCATTCGTGCTGCGATTTGGCGCAAAGGAAATACCCATAGGGCAAGCTCGCTTTAATCAGCGTTTCCTTAAATTATAGAAGGGCAGGGTAGCAATGGTAATAGATTTTCATGCGCATATCTTGCCGGGCATCGACGACGGGGCAAAGGACTTGGAAACCTCCATCGAAATGCTTGACAAGATGAAGAAGCAGGGGGTGGATTTGGTCGTGGCCACTCCCCATTTTTACGCGGACAGGATGACGGTGGATGGCTTCCTGAAAAACCGCGAGAAAGCCTATGAAGCCGTGGAATCCCGCCGCAGGGACGGCTGGCCGAAGGTAATGAAGGGCGCCGAGGTGGCGTTCTTCCCGGGCATCTCAAAGGCGGGGAGGGTGAGAGAGCTGGCGATCGAAGCAGAATCAGCGGAACCGTCAGCGAAAGGGGGTTCCGAGGCGGCGGGTTCCGGGGACGAATCTCCGCCGGGAAGAGGCGCCGCGCTGCTGCTCGAGATGCCGTTTCGGGATTGGGACAGGTCTGTTGAGCAGGAAACAATCTCGCTCACCCGCGGCGGGCTGTTCGTCATCCTCGCCCACATCGAGCGGTTCATGAGGCCGGCGAACGAGGCGGCGATCGAAAGGCTCCTGGCCAGGCCGAACATAGCGGCGCAGGCGAACGCGAACAGCCTGGCGGACAGGAGGCTCGCGAGGAAGCTGGTCCCGCTGTTCGCGGACGGAAAAGCGAGATTCATCGGAAGCGACTGCCACGGCGTCCGCCACAGGCCGCCCAACCTCCCGGACGGGAGGAAGGCGCTTCTGTCGGCGCTCGGGGCGGAATTCCTGGCGAGGCTGGACGAGGACAACGAGAGATTTTTGGAGGAACTATGTCGAAAAAAACAAGCCTGATACTGTGCGGCGTATGCTTCGCGCTGCTCCTGGTTCTTTTCTATTACGAGATCCGCTACCCGGAGGCGGGGTCGGAGCTCGTGCGGGGGCTGGTCTCCCCCGGGCGATAAGGAAGCGAAATGAGAACACCAAGACGCATAACCAATAATAAAACGCAATGAAAACAGTGGAAGCGTAATGAACAGGAAATCAAACATCGTCCGCTTCGCAGCGGTTCTGGCGCTGATGGCGCTCGCGGTCTTCGCCGTATGGCGCGCCGCGGAGTCCGGCCGGGCGGAGGACTCCGCGGGGAAGGAACGGAAGCTCCCCGAGGTCGAGCGCGCCAACCCGTACACGGTGATCGGCGGCGCGAGGTGCCAGCCAAGGCCGAACCAGGAGAGCCTGCTGGTGATCGGCACGGACTGCCACGGGCCGCTCGTGGACATCGAGGACAAGGACGAGGAAGGCACGATCCGCTCGGACACCTTGCTGCTTTTGGTGGTCAACAAGCAGGAGGACACCTACGCGATCATCCCGATCAATCGAAACACCATGGTCCCCATACGTTCGCTCGAGAAGGACGGCTCCGTGCTGACCGTCACCGACGCGCAGATCTGCTTTGCCTATGCGGGCGGGTACACGCGGGAGCAGAGCCTGGAGAACGCCGTTTGGACGGTGTCAGAGTACCTGTATGGGTTTCCGATAGATAACGCGCTGGCGTTCTCCCTGGACGCAATCGGGGTCTTGAACCACGCCGTCGGCGGCGTGGAGGTGAAGATAGAGGACGACTTCTCGCAGGCCGACCCGAGCCTCAGGAAAGGCGAGACGGTAAGGCTGACGGACGAGCAGGCGGATGCCTTCGTCCACGGGCGGATGACCGTGGCGGACGGGACGAACGAGAACCGGATGAGCCGCCAGGAGGCGTTCCTGTCCGCCTGGGGAGAGCAGATGAGGAAGCAGTACAAGGACAGCGCGGACGACGCGGCGAACGTCCTCGACGAGCTTGGCGACCTGATGTACACGGATATGAGGAAAAGCGACCTGTCAAGGTTCCTGAAGGCGTTCATCTCGAACAAGGACTTAGGCGTGTACGAGATCGAGGGCAGGGCGGCCGAGGACGGCTTCTTTGGCTGGGCCACCTTCACGCCCGATGAGAAGAGCAAGGAGAAGGCCGCGATGAGCGTGCTGTTCGAGCCTGTCCCACAACAATAACGGAGAAACTATGGAGAAGAACAATACCGCCGCGGAGAGGCGGCCGGGGAGGCCCGGCGAGGAAAGAATAGAGATCGACCTTTTGGAGCTTTTGGGCGTTTTCATGGACGAGTGGAACCTGGTGGCGCTCTGCGCGCTGGCGGGGGCGCTCCTGCTGAACGCCTGGTCGTACTTCCTGGTCCACCCGACCTACGAGGCGACTTCGAAGCTCTACATCGTGTCCGCCTCGAAGGACTCGATGGTGGACATCACGGATTTGAACTTGGGAACCTCCCTGACGGCGGA
>JAFUXY010000001.1 GCA_017477005.1 Lachnospiraceae bacterium
ATGGATTTCGACGAGAAAGCGCTGTTGGGTACGCTCTCAATGGGGCAGATGCAGTCGGTCGAAATCGCAAAGGCAGTTTCGCAGGAAGCGAAGGTGGTGATCCTGGACGAGCCAACGTCTTCCCTGTCGGACAACGAGGTGGAGACGCTGTTTCGGATCATGAACGACCTGCGGGACAAAGGCGTGGCGATGATCTACATTTCGCACAAGATGGACGAGATCAAGCGGATTGCAGATGATGTCACGATCATGCGGGACGGCACCTATGTAGGCACCTGGCCAGCCAAGGACTTGACGACCGATGAGATCATTGCGAAGATGGTGGGCCGGGAGTTGACGGCGGTGTATCCCGAGAAACGCCACACGGTCTCAGACGAGGTGGTGTTGGAGGCGAAGGACATTTGTTCCATCCACGAGAAGTCCTTCCAGCATTGCAGCTTCAAGCTCCGAAAGGGCGAAATTTTGGGATTTGGCGGTCTGGTTGGCGCGCAGCGAAGCGAGCTGATGGAGGGGATTTTCGGTTATCGTGCCTTGGATGCCGGAGAAATCTATGTGCATGGGGAGAAAAAGGATATCCATCATCCGATCGACGCAATGAACGCCGGGATCGGGCTGATCACAGAGGATCGGCGCGGCAATGGTATTTTCGGCTGTCTGTCCATCAAGGACAACGTGGGCATTTCCGTGTACAACAAGTACCTCAAGGCTGGGGTAGTTTTGGATCATCCGGCGATCAACAAGATTGTGGACGACAGTATCGAGAAGCTGTCGATCAAGACGCCCAATATGAATGAGCATATCGCCAATCTGTCCGGCGGAAATCAGCAGAAGGTGATCATCTCCCGCTGGCTCGCCAACGATCCGGACGTGCTGATCATGGATGAGCCGACCCGAGGCATCGACGTCGGCGCCAAGCACGAGATCTATGAGATCATGGAAGAGTTGGCCGGGCAGGGAAAGGCGATCATTATGATCTCTTCCGAAATGGCGGAGCTTTTGGGTATGTCGGATCGGGTCTGCGTGATGTGCAACGGAAAGCTGACTGGCGAGATTACGAAACCCGAAGAAATGACTCAGGCAAATGTCATGCATTATGCGACACAATTCTGATGGGGAGGGAATAAATGGAAAAAACGACAACAAAAAAAATGCAGGATTTCCTGATCAATTATGGCGTGATCATTATCATGTTCATCCTGGTGATCTATACCGGGATCACGCATCACAACTTCCTGACGATCGGCAATTTCAACAATATTCTGCTCAATATGAGCTCCCGTCTGGTGATCGCGCTCGGCATTGCGGGCTGTGTCATTACGGCCGGGTGCGACCTGTCCGCAGGACGTATTATCGGACTCGGCGGCTGTATCGCGGGTACCTTGCTGCAAAAGATTGATTATTCAGGCAAGTTCTATGAGGGCATGCCGCCTATGAATATTTTTGTGGCGCTGCTCATCGTGATGGGCGTTTGCGGTGCCTGTGGCGCAATCAGCGGATTCTTTATCGCGTATTTGAGCGTTCCGCCGTTCATTGCGACGCTGGCTATGATGGAAATTGTCTACGGCGGCAATTTGATCTACACGAATGCGACGCCTCTCGGCGGCTATGTGGATTATTATACGGCGGTTTCTACCGGCCGTTTCATCGGGATCAATTATCAGATCTGGATCGCGGTTATCGTGGCGATAGTCACATGGTTCATTTTCAATATGACCCGGCACGGCAAATATATGTACGCAATCGGCGGCAATCCGCAGGCAGCGGAGGTGGCCGGCGTACCGGTTCGGATGACCTTCATCATCATCTACGCAAAGGCGGCGGCAATGTATGGTCTGGCAGGCTTTATGCTGGGCGCCCGCGCAGGCGGCGCTTCGGTCAACCTGGGACTTGGTTATGAGATGGAAGCCATCGCCGCATGTACGATCGGCGGCGTGTCCGTGACCGGCGGCCGAGGCAAGGTTTCTTCGGCTGTGATCGGTGTGGCGGTCTTCGAATTGATGAAGGCGGCGCTGCAGTATTTGGGCGTGGACGCAAACGCGCAATGGATCGCGATTGGCGTGATTATCTTCATTGCGATTTCGCTGGATATCCGCAAGTACGTGGTGAAGAAATAATCCGATTGCGAAATACGATAGAATATCCTATAATAGTCCGGTGGCGAAAGCCGCCGGATTTTTCATATGGAAGTACAAGGAAAAAATGATCATTTTGAAAGGAGCTTTGCGGTGACGCTAAATGAGATCTTTGATATGACCTGGATCCCGATCCTGGCCTTTGCGCTGAGCTTTTGCGCAGGGGTACATATGCTGATCATAGGAAAACGGCCGCCTTATCTGAAAAACAAGGACGACAACCGGCCGTTGAAAAATGAGGCCATGTATGCCAAGACGGGCGGACGGCTGTTGATTTATTTTGCGCTGGGCGCGGCGGTGATGTGCGGTCTGCTTTTCTTTAATCTATGGATGGCGCTGGCGGAGATCGTGGCGGTTTTTTTGACCTTTTCGGTACGCTGGCGGGAAATGGAAGAGAAGTACGGTCCAATCGGATGAATAACCTGTAGGCGAATCCAATTTGTGAACGATAATAGAGGCGGCAAGGGATGAGTGAATATTCTGTGCTTTTGGCGGACGATGAAAAATTCGTCTGCGATATGATCCAAAAAAAATTGAATTGGCAGGAGCTGGGGTTTTGTGTGGCCGGGTATGCCAGAAACGGAATCGAGGCGTTGGAAATGGTCGAAGATCTGGAGCCGGATGTGATCATGACCGATATCAAGATGCCCTATATGGATGGGCTGACCCTGTGCCGAAAGGTCAAGGAACGGTTTCCCGGCACCAAGTTCATTATCTTTTCGGGCTTCGACGAATTTGAATACGCCAAGGAAGCGATCAAGATTGAAGCGGAAGAGTATATATTGAAGCCCATCGATTCGGAAGAGCTGGCGGCCGTGTTTCGGCGGATCCGCGAAGCCCTGGATCGGGATATTGATGAAAAGAGAAACATCAATGAATTGCAGGAATATTATCTGAAAAGCCTGCCGGTGCTGCAGGAAAATTTTTATGTATCGCTGCTCGAAGGACGGCTTGCGGAACAGACGATCAAAAAATACGCTTCGGATTATCAGATCCGCCTAGATGGTTCCTTCTATGTGGTGGCGGTGCTGTCGATTCATTACCACAGCAAAAACGGCAAAGAGATGGAGGTTGCGCCATTTTTGCTGTCGGTATCGGTACAGAAGCTCGTAGAGGAGCAGCTTGGCGGACTTTGGACGATCAAGACTTTGTTTTATACCGGAGATATCGTCGTGGTGGCCCAGCTTTCGAAAGAGGAGGAGCTGCGTTCCTTCACAGACCGGCTGGACGATATTTGCCGCAGGGCGGGTCGGATCTGCCGCTCCGGCGTCACAGCGGGGATTGGGACTTTGTGCAGCCGTCCGGTCGAGCTTCCCAAGTCCTACAGCGCGGCCAAGAACGCGATCTCGTATGCGCTGCTGTACGGTCGTTCGCGGGCGATCAATATCGAAGAGATCGGTCTCAAATCGGCGGAGCCAAATGCCGCATCCAGTGGCGAGTCCATTGTACCTCTGCTCGCAGCGCTCAAAATAAACGACAAGGAGCGGCTGAAAAAGGCCATCCATACCTTTGTGGAAGAGGTCACAAAAAGCCGTTTGTCTATGTCCGATTTCAAGGTCATGTTGATGAAGTTGGTCGTGGAGCTCAACGATTTTGTCTGGAATTATGACCTGTCGATGGATGAAGCATTGGGAGACGGGCTTGATTTATTAAATCTATTGATGGATCAGGATTCGATGGAGGCGATGGGGGAGACGCTGCTTGGCATCTGCAGCCGCCTGCAGGACAGGGTGAGCGAACGGCGCAAGGATTCGACCGTTTCCTTTGTGTCGAAGGCCAAGGCCTATGTACGCGAGCATTATGCGGATCGGGATATCGGGATTGATACGGTCTGCGGCGAGCTCGGGGTATCTTCGTCGTATTTTTCTACGGCGTTCAAAAAAACGACCGGGAAGACCTTTATTAATTACCTGACCGAATACCGAATGCAGCAGGCAGTGAAATTGTTGGAGACGGGCGACGATAAGACCTATATCATCGCCGACAAGGTCGGATATTCGGATCCAAATTATTTCAGCTATGTATTCAAGAAATGCATCGGCTGCTCGCCCTCGAAATACAGGGCTACGCATTGAAGGAATGATTTTTTTGGAGGGTATTACCGATTAAAAACTGGATTCCCAAACTAAAACAACAGGCGGAAAAGAGGGAGTTTTCCGGCTCAATCCGGACGGCGATCACACTGTCGTATTCGATTATCATGGTGATCTCTCTGGCTTTTCTCGGGTTTACGCTGTATTGGTATTTCGCAGGCCGCGTGCGGGAACAGACGGCGGAAAATATGGAGCAATTGATCTCCCAAACGTCGGTCAATATTGAAACCTATCTGCGGAATATGCGATTGATCTCGGATACGATTTATCTGCGGAAGCTCAAGGAATCGGATCTTTCGGAAGGTGGTCTCGATGAGTGGATGCATGTGCTCTATGAGGAAAACAAGGATTCGATCATCGGCATTTCCTGCTATGACGGGGACGGGAGGATTATCGCCGGGGTTCCTTTTGTGGAAGAGAAGGAAGGGATCGAAGCCAGGACGCAGGATTGGTTTTTGGGCGCGGTGAAAAATGGAGGGGAGTTTTATCTTTCGATTCCGCATATTCAGAATTTGTATGTCCCCATATCCTATGCCTATCCGTGGGTCGTGTCTTTGAGCCGGGAGGTGGAAATCCTCGAGGGCGGAACGCTGCGAAAAGGTGTGCTGCTGATCGATATGGATTATACCGCCATTGAAAAGCTCCTAAAACGCGTCAATCGCAATCAGCAGCGTCAATATGTCTACCTCTGCGACAGCAGCGGACAGATTATCTTTCATCCAAAGCAAAATCGGATCAACGCCGGAATCTACAAAGAAAACAGCATTGTCGAGGGGGGCTTTCAAAACGGCACGAAACGGGACCGGTATTTTGGGGAAGAGCGGCTTGTGACGGTGCGAACTGTGAAAAATACCGATTGGAAGATCGTCTGTGTGACCTTGGAGCGTAATATTTGGACCGGGCTCTATGAATCGACCTATTATTTTATTCTGTTGGTGGTGGTTTCCATTTTGGCGGCCTTGGTACTCAATTTTCTGGTGTCGATGTGGATTACCATTCCGCTCGAGAAATTGACGGATTCGGTCAAGGTGGCAGACGACGGCAATCTCGATCCGGATATCTACGTGGGAGGCAATACCGAGGTACGGTATCTCGGACAGACCCTAAAGGATGCGGCCGGAAAAATGCGCGCACTGTGGGAGGATTTCAAAAGGGAGGAAGCCGAACGGCAAAAAAGCACCTTTGAAGCGCTGCAATCTCAGATCAATCCGCATTTTCTGTACAACACGCTCGATTCGATCGTGTGGATGATCGAGGGAGAGCAGTATCGGGATGCGGTGGGCATGGTTCGTAATCTTGCGAGTCTGTTTCGTATCAGCTTGAGCCGCGGCAAGACGATTATTTCGATCGAGGATGAGATCCGCCATGCCAGGAATTATATGGATATCCAAAAGATGCGTTACCACGATGCGTTCACGGTGGAATTCGAGGTAGACCCGGCTATATTGCAGGCTTCGACGGTCAAGCTGATTCTGCAGCCGGTGCTTGAAAATGCGATCGAATATGGTGTTTCGCAGATGGATGGAGAGGGGGAGATCTTCGTCCGCGGGGAAATCAAAGATGGCGAGATCTGTCTTTGTGTTTCAGATAATGGCCTTGGAATGGAGGAAGAGGTGGCGGAGCGTCTGCTGACCGACCGGCCGAAAAAAACGGCCAGAGGCTCCGGGGTGGGGCTTTTGAATGTACATAGGAGGCTTCAATTGTACTTTGGCGAGGAGTACGGGCTTTCGATTGAAAGCGCGCCGGACGAAGGGACGCAGGTGGGGTTTCATTTGCCGTTCAAACCGTTGGAACAAAAGGAAGCTAAGGAATACGAGGGGAAGGGAAGATGATCACAAACAAACGAGTATGGATAGGGTTTGTGGCGGCGCTGCTTCTTGTGCTGGCCTGGGCTTCGTATCGGTTTTTTCATGTCCGCGATATCGGAGACATCCAAAGCATCCCGGTCATATTAAGCAAAACTTCCAACGATCCCTATATGCTGTATCGGCGGGGCTTGGAGCAGGCAGCCAAGGACTATCGGATGAAGCTTTCGTTTGTCTATGCCGACAACAAGCTCTCTGCGTTGAAAAGGGCGCTCAAAAAGGAAACGGCAGGGATTATACTAGAACCGGATTTGGACAAGAAGCTGCCTCAAATGATGGAGGAACATGCGATGACGACGCGGTTTATGCTCCTGGATTCGGATGTGGAGCCGGAGGGGATTTTTCCTTTGACAGCCGCTGACAACCGAAGGATTTCGGTGTCCCTGATGGATCTGATTCAATCGGATTTTGGAGAACAGAATCTTTCTTTGGACGGGAAGCGCGTGGGATTGGTGTACTTTAATGGAAAGGAACTCGCAGTACAGCAGCGGCGCGACAAGTTCGTCAATCAGATGGATAAAATGGGTATGCTTTTGGCGATTGAAATTCGCTCACAAAGCCGTATGGAAGACAAGCTGCGCAGCATGTTTTCATTTGGCGGCCTGGATCTTTTGGTGGCGCTCGACAATCCATCGACGGAAGCCTGCGCCCATCTGCTCAATGCGACGCAGCCGGAGGAGATAGTTCCACTGTACGGGGAGGGCTATTCGGAGGCTGTGGTGTATTTTTTGGACAAGGGAGTGGTCAACGGTCTTGTTTTGCCGAACGAATTTCAGATTGGTTATCAGGCGGTGGAGCAGCTGCGTCAGTTGACAAACGCCGATACCCGTCGCTTGCAGACACTGTTTAACGCAGACTCCCACCAGCCGGAAAAGGAAACCATTGACATTTTCAAGGTAAAGAAGGAAAATATGTTTGATAGCGAGTTCGAAAAGATCGTGTTTCCGATGCCTTAGGAAAGTGCTGGTGTGAGCGAGTTTGCTCAGCGGGTATTTCCTTTGCATGGGACGGGAGGGTGCTATGAATGAAGAAATGACGATGTCCGTGTCGCCGATCTGTTTGAAGAACCGGCAAAAATACGCCTTTGTGCGTTTCACCGATGGAAAGAAAAACTGCGAATGGCAGATTCCCGAGGTGAAGTTGACGTTCAACGAGGGCTTTTCGAAGGAAGAGCTGAGCGGTCTGAAGTTTTATGTGAAGACCAATCTGACCGAGCTCAAGCGAATGGCGGCGAAGATCAACCTGTTTGATGTGTTTATGAATCGATGAATCAATCGATGAATCAATGAAAAAATTCATTGACGATAAAAAAACATTGTGGTAAAATGTATTTTGTTTTGGGGCTATAGTTCAGTTGGGAGAACGCTTGCATGGCATGCAAGAGGTCACCGGTTCAAGTCCGGCTAGCTCCAGTTGGAAATGGCGCAAAATCATGGTTCTCCCTGATTTTGGGCTATTTTTACTTTTTTGTGGGTGTTTATAGTAAACGAATTTGGAAACTACCTAATAAAACCATGCACAAGGAGGACAGAGATTTATGGTTACTGCGGTGGTGGGCGCCAACTGGGGCGACGAGGGAAAGGGAAAGATCACGGATATGCTTTCGAGCTCTGCGGATATTATTGTGCGCTTCCAGGGGGGAGCCAACGCCGGGCATACGATCGTCAATGATTATGGCAAGTTTGCGCTGCATACCCTGCCTTCAGGGGTATTTTGTCAGAATACGACCTGCGTGATCGGAAATGGCGTTGCGCTGAATATACCGGTCATGGTGAAGGAGATCGAATCGATCGTTTCACGGGGAGTGCCTACGCCGAAGATTTTGGTGTCAGATCGGGCGCAGATTGTGATGCCCTACCATGTGCTTTTTGACGAATACGAGGAGGAACGGCTGGGAAAAGCCTCCTTTGGATCTACGAAGTCGGGAATCGCGCCGTTTTATTCGGACAAATTTGCCAAGATCGGTTATCAGGTCAGCGAGCTGTTTGACGACGCACTGCTTGTGGAAAAGGTGAAGCGTACCTGCGAACAGAAGAACGTGCTTTTGGAGCATTTGTACCACAAACCTCTGTTGGTGGAGGAGGAGCTTTTGGAGACTCTGCGTTCTTATCGGGAGATGGTCAGTCCCTATGTCTGCGATACCTCCGTCTATCTGCATCAGGCGATCGCAGATGGCAAGGAAATCCTTTTGGAAGGGCAGTTGGGCACCTTGAAGGATCCCGACCATGGGATTTATCCGATGGTCACGTCCTCTTCGACCTTGGCCGGATACGGCGCGATCGGGGCGGGGATTCCTCCGTATGAGATCAAGCGGGTGGTGACAGTGGTGAAAGCCTATTCGTCCGCAGTCGGCGCAGGGGCCTTTGTCAGCGAGATTCTGGATGAGGACGCGGCCGAAGAGCTTCGGAAACGCGGAGGAAGCAGCGGTGAATACGGCGCGACGACAGGAAGACCCCGCCGTATGGGATGGTTTGACTGTGTGGCGACCCGCTATGGCTGCCGACTGCAGGGGACGACGGAGGTGGCCTTTACGGTGCTTGACGCGCTTGGTTATCTGGATGAAATCCCGATCTGCGTAGGCTATGAGGCAGACGGAAAAGAGATCTCTGATTTCCCGGTGACGCATATTCTTGAAAAAGCAAAGCCGATAATTAAGACCCTGCCGGGCTGGAAGTCGGATATCAGCGGGATCTACGAATATGAAAAATTACCCGAAAATTGCAGGCGTTATGTCGAATATATAGAACAGGAGATCGGGTATCCGATCACGATGGTCTCCAACGGGCCGAAGCGCAGCGACATCATCTACAGGAGCAAATGAATTGGTTGAGGTAAAAAATATTTCAAAAAAATATGGATCGCATACGGCTCTCGAGAATCTTTCTTTTGTGATGGAGCCGGGGCGGATCTATGGTTTGCTTGGTCCGAATGGCGCCGGGAAGTCTACGACGATGAATATTATGACCGGCTATATTGCGCCAACAAGCGGTGAGGTCTCCATAGACGGGTACGACATCTATGAGGATGCCAAGCATGCAAAGCAAAAGCTCGGCTATCTTCCGGAGAATCCGCCGCTGTATCAGGATATGACGGTGCATGAATACCTGATGTTTGTCGCAGAGTTGAAGGGCGTCAAGCGGAAGGAGCGGTTTCTGGCCGTCGAGACGGTCATGGAGGATACCGGCATTGTAGATGTGGCGAATCAGCTGATCCGCACGCTGTCCAAGGGCTATCGGCAGAGGGTCGGCTTTGCAGGCGCGATTGTCAACGATCCACAGGTGATCATTTTGGATGAGCCTACCGTGGGTCTCGATCCCAAGCAGATCATTGAGTTTCGCGAGCTGATCCGTCGGCTCGGGGAGG
>JAFUXY010000002.1 GCA_017477005.1 Lachnospiraceae bacterium
AATACTCGTTTTTCTCCATCACGATCACATCGCCCGGCGTGTACTCTGTCAGCTTGTACGGTCCGTTGGTAATGTAGGTCGCAGGGTTCGTCGCCCAATCATCCCCCGTCTCTACCGCAGCCTGCTGCACCGGCATCATTACCGCAAATGAACAGATCTTGTCAAAGAAAGTACACGGAATCGAAAGCTCCACCACAAAGGTCGAAGGATCCGGCGCCGACACGCCCAAAGCATCGATGTTCGGATTCGCCTCATCGGTCGCTTCCTCCCAGCCCTTCAGATAATTCAACAGATCGTAGGCATAGGGAGCCGCCGTCATAGGATCCGCGACCCGCTTCCAAGTATAGACCAGATCGTCCGCTGTCAGATCCGAACCGTCCGACCATTTGAGCCCATCCCTCAAATGGAAGGTGTAGGTCAGCCCATCATCGGATACCTCGTAGCTCTCGGCAATCCCCTCCACCGTATCGTTGTTCTCGTCTTTTTTCAGCAATCCTTCGGACATATGCTGAATCATGGTCGATCCGTCACTGGTGCTGTTCAAAGCCGGATCAATCGTCTCTGGCGTACCGGCTCTCTGTACGTGCAGCTCGTTGGCCGAAGCATCGGAACCGCTCGAAGCGCTCTCCTCTGCCGCGCCGCCGCTGCTGCTGTTTCCACCAGCGCTTCCTCCGCCGCCACCGCAGCCCGCAGCAATCATGGACACTGCCAAAGCCGCCGCCAATACCTTTGCAAGTTTCTTTTTCATACCTTCCCTCCCTTTAATAGATGATTAAAGTGCAAAATAATTCCAACGGATTGTTCCGTGCTTCGCACTCCCACAATCCTGGAATCATAGATTCCATACATACAATTCACTCCGAAATTCCAAGATCCTTACGTCGCATCTGCACGGCGATTCGGCACTACCTCCTTCAAATCCGCTAAATCGTCAAGCGAACCCTCACCTGCCAAAAAAATCAGCATGCGAACCGTATCGGTATCGTCAAATCCCAAATGCTTGCACAACTTTATAAATTGCAAAACCTCCATCTGGCTTTCCATCGAGCCGCTTCTCTTTATTCGCCCACCTTATCAATATGATGGCACGCGGCCTGATGCCCCGGCGCGATCTCCGCAAGCTCCGGCATCGACTGCGAACAAACCTCCGTCTGATACGGGCAGCGCGTGCGGAACGGGCAGCCGCTCGGCGGATTGACCGGACTCGGCACATCACCCTCCAGCACAATCCTCTTCGACTTCCTCGCCGTCTTGGGGTCGGCGATCGGCACCGCGGAAATCAGTGATTTCGTATACGGATGCGCGCTATGGAAGATCAACTCATCCGACGAAGCCACCTCCACCAGATGTCCGAGATACATGACCCCGATCCGGTCAGAAATATGATTGACAATCGACAGATCGTGGGCAATGAACAAATACGTCAGCCCCAGCTCCCGCTGCAGATCCTCAAACATATTCACGACCTGCGCCTGAATACTCACATCAAGTGCCGACACCGGCTCGTCGCAGACGATGAACTCCGGATCCACGGCCAATGCCCGCGCAATACCGACCCTTTGCCGCTGTCCACCCGAGAACTCATGCGGATATCGGTTCGCATGCTCGGAATTCAGCCCCACATGCGAAAGCAGCTCCAAAATCCGCGCCTGCCGCTCCTCCTTGTTGGAAAAGAGCTTGTGGATATCCATCGGCTCTCCGACAATATCCCCCACAGTCATACGGGGATCGAGGGACGCATACGGATCCTGAAACACGATCTGCATCCGCCGCCGATAGGGCAACATCTTCGCCTTTTCCCCGGTCTGCGAATCAAACAGCACATCGCCGTCAAACACGATCCGACCGCTCGTAGGTTCCGTGAGACGCAGGATTGATCGCCCGGTCGTGGTCTTGCCGCAGCCGGACTCCCCCACCAGCCCAAAGGTCTCTCCTTTGTTGATATGGAAGGATACGCCGTCTACCGCGTGTACCACATCCCTCGAACCGGCCACCGGAAAATATTGCTTCAGGTCGGATACCTCCAACAGCTTCCTTTCATCACTCATCTGATCTACTCCCATCCCTATTGGTTCGACTCCATCGCCGCTTTCACATTCAGCCAGCATCTCGCGTAATGCCGTTCGGAAAAATCCATTCGCTCCGGCTTCTGATTCAGGCAGACTTTCATACAAGCCTTGCACCGCGGCGCAAATGGACAGCCCGCCGGGGGATTCAGCAGATCCACCGGCTGCCCCTCGATCGGCACGAGCCGTTCGTATTCCTGTTCATAAAATTTCGGGATCGAAGCAATCAACCCCCTGGTATATTCGTGTTTCGGGTTGTAGAAAATATCGTCCACCTCGCCGTATTCCACGATCTCCCCGGCGTACATAACCGCTATCCGATCGCACATCGACGCAACGACTCCTAGGTCATGGGTAATCATAATAATCCCCATCCCCAAGCGCTTCTGCAAATCCTGCATCAGCTCGAGAATCTGCGCCTGAATCGTCACATCCAACGCCGTCGTCGGCTCATCGGCGATCAAAAGCTTGGGCTCGCAGGCCAAGGCCATCGCAATGACCACGCGCTGGCGCATACCGCCGGACAATTCGTGGGGATATTGCTTCAGCCGCTTCTCCGGCTCATTGATCCCCACCAGCGAAAGCAGCTCGATACAGCGCTGCTTCACCTCGTCTCCCTTTTTGTCCGTGTGCAGCCGGATCGCTTCTCCGATCTGATTTCCAATCGTGTACACTGGATTCAAGGAGGTCATGGGATCCTGGAAGATAATGCTCACTTCTTTTCCCCGGATCTTTCGCATCTCCACTTCAGACAATTTGTCGATCTGGTGTCCGTTGAATTCCACACTGCCGCCGACGATCCTGCCATTGTCCGCCGTCAGCCCCATGATCGAATAGGCCGTCACGGACTTTCCGGAGCCGGACTCTCCGACGATTCCCAAAACCTCGCCGGGCTTCATCTGAATCGTCACATCGTTCAGCGCCTTCACCTCTCCCGCCGGTGTAAAAAAGGACAGCTTTTCATGCTGTATATTCACTAACCAGGGTTCACTCATAGCTGTTTTCTCCTATATTTTCGCTCACCCGTTTTATCAAAATTCGTGCGCTTCCTCATGCCTTCATCTTTGGATCAAACGCGTCCCGCAGTCCATCCCCGAGCAGATTGAAGCTCAAAATAATCACAAAAATCATAAACGCCGGCGCAAACAATTTCTCCGGATAGGTCTGAAATCCGTTCAGCGCATTCGAAGCCAGCGACCCAAGCGAAGGCATCGGTGCCTGCACGCCAAGTCCCAAAAAGCTCAGAAAAGACTCCGTGAAAATCGAAGACGGAATCTGCAGCGTCGTCGTCACAATCAGCGTCCCGATACAGTTCTTCAACAAATGCTTGCGGATAATCAATCCGTTGGTCGCGCCCATCGCATGCGCCGCAGTCACATATTCATTCTGCTTCAGCAGCATGATCTGCCCGCGGATGATCCGGGCCATTCCCACCCAATATAGCAGCCCGAACACCACAAACATCGAGATCATATTCGGGCCTAACGTCTTGATCCATCCAAACCCCGGCGCTTTGCCAAGCTGCTCGAGCGGATAGGTAAGCACCTGCGCCAACAGGATAATAATCAACACATCC
>JAFUXY010000074.1 GCA_017477005.1 Lachnospiraceae bacterium
TTCATGATTCTTCCTCGCCTGCTTCCGAATCCTCCGACTCCTCTACCGAGTCTTCGACGGCTTGGGCCTCCGATCCCGGCGACTCTTCCCAAGCCTCTTCTAAAGCAGCTGCCTCTTCTCCGGCCGAAGCTTCCTCGTAGTTCAACTCTTCGGAAGCAGGCGCTTCTTCGTATTCTCCCTCGTACCCTTCTTCCTCATAATATTCATCATCCTCGTAATATTCATCGTCCTCATAATACTCATCGTCCTCATAATACTCATCATCGTCATATTCGAGGAAGTCAAATTCTCCGGATTCCCGTGCCTGCGTTTCGCTTTTGATATCAATTTTGAAGCCTGTCAGTCTCGCTGCCAAACGGGCGTTCTGCCCCTCCTTGCCAATGGCCAACGACAACTGATAATCCGGCACGATTACCTTTGCACTCTTTTCATCGGAATCCGCAATGACCGAGATCACCTTTGCCGGAGACAGCGCATTTTCAATCATCATAGCCGGGTTCTCATTCCACGAAGTAACATCGATCTTCTCATTGCCCAGCTCCGAAACCACGGCGTTGACTCTCGCGCCATTCATCCCGACGCAGGCGCCCACCGGATCCACATTCTCATCATTGGACCACACCGCAATTTTGGTGCGGTTTCCAGCCTCTCTGGCGATGGCCCGAATCTCAACGATCCCCTCTCGGATTTCCGCCACCTCGTCTTCAAACAGGCAGCGCACCAAATCAGGATGAGTCCGCGATACCCGAATCCTTGGTCCCCGAATCGTATCCTTCACATCCAAAATAAATACCTTGATCCGGTCTGTCGGACGATAATGCTCTCCGCGAATCTGTTCATTTTCATTCAAAATCGCGTCTGCGTGTCCAAGGTCGATACTAATATTCTTGCCAATGAAACGCTGCACGATCCCTGTCACGATGGTGTGGCGCTTCGCCTCAAATTCCTCAAATACAGATCGCCGTTCTTCCTCACGTATCTTCTGCAAAATCACGTTTTTGGCGCTCGCTGTGGCAATCCGCCCAAAGTCCTTTGATTCAATCTCGATCGGTACGATATCGTCCAGCGTGTAGCTGCCATCGATCTTGTGGGCATCCTCCAAGGATATTTCCTCGAGATCGTCAAACACCTCTTCTACGACCGTCTTTTTCGCAATAATATGATATTCACAGGTTTCCGGATCGATCGTCACCTCGAAATTGTCCACCTTCTTGTCCGCTCTGCCGAAATGATTTTTCGACGCGATCACAAGCGCGTTTTTGATGGCCTCAAGCAGCACCTCCCGGCTGATGTTGCGCTCCGTTTCAAAAAGCCTTAATACGTTAAGAAGTTCTGAATTTTGCATGTTTTTATCCTCCTAATGAAACGCCAACCGACACGCCGCAATCTGGTTTTTCGAGATCGACACTTCTTGTCCGTCGCAATCCAACAGAATATCTCCGTTGCTATAGCTCTTCAAGCGTCCCCAAAGATCCTTTGAACCATTTTTGGGGGCGTAGAGTCCGACGTGGATTTCCTCTCCGATCGCATCCAAAAAATGCTGTTCCTTTCGAAGCACCCGCTCCACCCCGGGGGACGAAACCTCAAAGGTATAGGAATCCGCTATGTAGTCCTCTCTGTCCAAAATTTCATTCATGCGGCGGCTGACATCCACGCAATCATCAATGGTAATGCCCTCCGGCTTGTCAATATAGGTACGCAGGAAATACTCTCCCGCCTCTTTGACATATTCTACATCGTACAATGAAAATCCCATCTCCTCCAAAATGGGGAGAATGAATTCCGTTGTCTTTTTTTCATAATCCGATTTTTTTGACATACCGGTATTGGCTCCTTAGATAGTTCTACGATATTTGCAACTATTCAGTCACCGCCCCCATAAATCATACTGTTTCGCTGATGAAAGCGAGCTTCCACATCAAAACAGTATGATTTATGGGGTTGACTGAATAGTTGCAAAAAACAAATTTGAGAGTGGATAACCACTCTCAAACCACAAAACAATATGTAACCAGTTCGTAGGGGAGTCGAA
>JAFUXY010000003.1 GCA_017477005.1 Lachnospiraceae bacterium
AGAAGGACGCGAGGAGCTTTTGGAGCTTCTTGGCGGAGGTACCCATACCAGCGACGCCTTTGCGGAGCGTCTTCGCCGGATTCAAGGGGATTTATACGCCGTTCCTGAAGCAGATAGAGACAATCAGGCGATCGTCCTGACGGCGGCGCTTTTGAAGCTCTTTGATGAAGAAGAGGATGACGCCTTTGGAAAGCTCACTGCGTTTTTCCTCTCGATATCAACGAACAGGCAAAGGGAGCTTTTGAGCGATCACTACGACGAATGGCGCGAAATGGGGCATGCCCCGTGGGGTGAGCAGGGGAGAGAGACCTCCGAAGAAGAGGTGGCATTCTTCAACGAAAAGGAACTGAATTTCGCGAAGATCTTTGGCTTTTTCATTGAGCGCAGAGGCACTCATGAAGAAAAGGTGGCGTATCGTGTCTTTACGGGAGAAGAGCAGGCCGGGGAAGCCGCCGAGAAGCTCTCTGCACTCATAGACAGCAAAGACGAGGATTCCTTGAACGCGCTCTTTCGGCTGGAGGGCGAGGGAGAAAATCAACAGCAGGTCATGCTTTCCGGCGTGGCGGAACTTCTGCTGGATGCAAATCCCTTCGAGGGCATTCAGGACGAAGAGATCAAATACGACCCTGCGTTTTTGAAGCTGCTTGTGGCAAAGCGCCTGCTCGATGATCTGGTCATACAAAAAAAGCCTACGACGTTTGCACAGATGGCGTTTGTGGCAAAACAGTTGTCCGAAGCGGTAGGCGCCTGTGAGGAGGCACGTCTCTTCCTGCGTCCAACGGTAAACGACGAGTCGAGAAAGCTGTTTGTTTCGCTAAATGGTATTTCGGAAAGTTTGATGCAGCTTGCGGAGGGGAATGGCAGCCATGTTTTGGAACTGTTGTATTCGCTGCGCAGGAAGCAGTTTGTGTCGAGCTTTGGCTCTATGCAGGAGCTGGGGAAATGGACGGCGGCCGGAGGCCGTATCGCGGGCCGGGAAGAGGGAGAAAATCAGGGAGGCGGGCAAAATGCTGCCCGAAACCGGCGATTGACGCGGCTTCCGCAGGACATCCGGTTTCGAGTGGACAATCTGATCGCGTATCAGATGGCGCTTTTTGGCAATGAGCGGCGCAGCAAGCGGTTTGCGCTGTATACCAGAAGCATGACGGGCATGCAGCTTCGCTATGAGGAGGAGCTGAAACGGCTGCTTTTGGTGGAGAGTGACACCTTCGATCATTTCCTGGGAGAAGTGCGCGCGCTGGAGGGGAAACTGAATGAGAAAACCGGCGCAGCCAAGGGCGCCCAGGAAACCTATGCGCTGCTCATAGGGATGCTCGGCGGCGAAGCGCATGATCCTGGGACGCTGGCCCGGTTCATCCTCACCTTAAACAACGTCCATATCCGCTGGCTGTTTGGGGAAGCCGGATTTCTGGAGTGGGAACGGATACACGGCCATCTGGAAGCGAATGAGGACGAGTTGGAGAACGAGGGCGGGCAGCAAAAGAGCACGGAGCAGAAGGAAGTAGAATTTTTCAAGAATAATGAGTTGAATTACCGCAAGCTGTTCCGTATGTATCTCTCGAAACAGCGGCAAAGGGGGCCGCATTTGATCCATTATTATAGAAGTCTTGGGGTTTCCATCGAAATCGGCGGATAAGGCAGGTGGATATGAAACGAAACAAACAAATGCGTTTTGAATATGCAGTGCTCATCTTTGGGCTTCTGGTGGCGCTGGGACTGGGCCTGATCCTTGCCCATACCGTGTATATCCGAAAGGGGCAGGAGCAGGTGATGGGCGATGCAAAGCCTGTGGGAGACGAGGAATCCGATAGCTACGACTGGAAGGGCGACTATATGGATACCATGTATTTGGAAACGTCCTTGTCCATAGAAGGCGGGGTCGGGGGCGTCTATCAGATCACGCTGACCTGGGGAGGCGCCGACAGCGACGAGCTTTCGATCTGGAAAGCCACCGGTTCCTACGACAAATCCCATCGGGCGCTGGTTTACAAGGATATGGTGCGCACGAATATGACGATCCCCACTGGCGAGGGCGAGACGATAGAAAACGATATGTACTCCGGCGGCAGCGGCTTCTTTTTTCTGAGAGGCGGGAAGCTGTACTGGGAGGACAAAAACGAGGATTTTGGAGACGGGTTGCAGTTTGAAAAGGTTTCGTAAACGGCAAAAAATCATCGGAGATGAGCGTATGAAGGCAGTAGTGGCAATGAAAAACAGGGCGCGGCGGATGAGGCTCAAAATCTTTCTGGACGAAGCCTTTCCCAACAGCACGGTGTTGTTCTTTGACGATGTGATGATGGCGGCGCGGCATATAGTGGAGTCGCAGGCGGATGTATTTTTTGCGGACGCGGAGGCGAGGCGGTTTGTACACATGCTGAAAAAATCCGGGGACGGTATGGCGATCGTGCTCTGTTCACAAAATCATAGCCAGGAAACAGAGATGATGGAAGCGGGTGTCAAATCGGTGTTGGTCGAGCCTATTACAAAGGAAAAGGTAGTGGGCGCGGTCGAGGGACTTGTGGGATAAAGGGCGATGAGCAGACAAAGAAGGAGAGAAGAATGAAGTTTTCGTTTTCACAGGGCGTGCTACTATTTTTGGCGGTTTTGTCGCATGCGGCCTTTCTGGCGTGTTTTTGGCTTGGGGTAGATGCGGGTATCCTCTCGACTGAGATTAGCTGCGGCGTGTTTTTTCTGCTGATTTTGCTTTTGAGCGCGATATACGCCAAAGAGGAGGAAATCACGATCGAAGAGTACGATGATTCCCATCGAAGGTCGCACATCCATGTCGACAAGTTGATCGAGCAGCTGGCCGATCGAAGAGAAAAGCTTGAAAAAGCAGAGTCAAAGATTGAAGATCTGGGAAACCGGATGGTAGCGATGGAGCAGGAAAATGTTTATTACAAAGAAAAGTCCCAGGCGCTTTTGGACGAGCTGGATGAAATCGAGAAGCAAAAGAAGCTGGAAGAAGAAGAGAAGGCCGGCGCCGCCAATTCGGTGAACCATGCCCATCGCTCCCTTTTGCCAGCGGTGGAAGATCAAACCGGAGAAACGATCAACCTGGCGCTTTTGATCGAAGATTGCCTTTTCAGAAGACAGGAAGAACTCGAGGAGGCGGGCATCCAGGCGCAGGTTATCGCGCCGGAAGAGGAGCTGTTTTTTGCGGGGGACAAAGCGCTTTTGGAGACGGCGCTGTTTCACATATTCGACAATTCCATCAAGTATATGAAGCGTCCCGGCCTTTTGCAGATCACGTTGTCTGCTTTGGAAAAAGACCTATTTTTGGTCATAAAGGACGACGGCGAAGGCCTTCCTTCGGAGGAAGTTAACCGGCTTTTCGAGCTGAACTTCCAAGGGAGCAACCGCCGTGGCGGAGGGGGTCTGGGGCTTTCCCAAGTGGAGGCCATCGTGGAGCATTACGGCGGCAAGGTCTACGCGCGCAGCGAGAAGGGGCAGGGCTTTGGGATCTATATCCGGCTGCCGAGATAAAAGCACAGATAGGAGAAGGGCATGAGACAGTTGCTGATGACGCTGATAGTTTTGTTTTTGGCAAGCGGAGCCATTATGGGCTTTCTGTTTTTCCGGCAGGAAGCGCCGATGGCGGATTATACCGAACCTATAGCGGCCGTGGAACCGGAGGAGCCTGCGGAAGAGACGATAGAAGAAGTGCCGGAAGAACCGCAAGAGGAACCGGCGGAGGAGTCGGCCGAAGAGCCGGCGCAGGAGACACAGGAAGAACCCGAAGAACCCGCGCAGACAAAACCGGCGAAGAAAAAGAAAAAAAGAAAGTATTATCGGTTTTCCGTGGGTACCCAGCGGGACAACCAAAACGTACGCTCCGAGCCGAATGGACGGATCCTCTACAATGTGCCGAAGGGAAGCAGCGGATATATCGTTGTTTTTGACGACGAGTGGTCGTTGGTGGAGATAAAGGGGGATATTGCCTATATGGCGACAAGGTACCTGCAGCTTGAAGAAATTTCAAAGTCAGAATTCCCGAAGAAGCTGCGGAAGCTGACGACAGCCGACGCAGGGAAAAAGGTATCGCTGTAATCCATGAGATACGGAGTTTTTCGATTCCGGAAACGCTTTTGTTTGCTTGCGCTGGCGTTCTTGCTATGGCCGGCGGGGGAGTCTTTGGCTTCCTATCCGGAGTTTTTGGAAGAGGACCGCGTCAACGAAGAGATCGACGCGCTTTCGAAGGACATACAAAGGGCCAATCAGTCCCTGGCGGCTCTCGCGCTTGAAATCGAAGACCATGAAGCCGAAATTGTTCAGGCCAAGCAGTCTATGGATGAGTTTGAGGATTCTCTTTTGCTGATCTATGAAAAACAGGAGCAGCTGCGGAAGTCTTTATACGAGTACATTCAGTTTTTGTATGAATCCGATATAGACAAAAACCTTTTATCCGCCTTTTTGAACAGCAAAAGTTTTTCCGATTTTTTGAACAGTCGTTATTATGCTTCAGAGCTTTTGTGGAGCTTTGAGGAAAAGTGGCAGGCCTATCAGGAAATCGATGCGCAGATCGAAAACCGGATCGAGGAGATTTCCGCCAAAAAGCAGCAGTTGGAGGAGGAAAAACAAAAGTTGGCCGCCTCCCAAGAAAGTTTTTTGAAAGAGATCGCTTCGTTGAAAAAACGCCTAAAAAAAGAACAGGAGAGAGCCAGGGATGCGGAGGCGGCCGCAGACGCGCTGCGCCAGAGGCTTGCGGAGATGGAAGCGCAAGAAGAAAGCGAGTGGGAG
>JAFUXY010000075.1 GCA_017477005.1 Lachnospiraceae bacterium
GGTGTGCCGGTCGGTGCGTTTGCGGTGACAGACCGGGTGGCGGAGGCTTCTCTGAAGCCAGGCGATCATGGCACGACTTATGGGGGAAACCCGTTGGCGCTGGCGGCAGTACGCGCATCGCTGGGTCTGATGGAAGAGAAGGGGATCGTCGCTCATGTAGCGTCTTTGACGCCGTATTTGGAGAAAGTTCTGGACGGATTCGTGGAGGATTTTGATTTCGTCAAGGAACGCCGCGGAATGGGCTTTATGCAGGGATTGGTGTTGGATGAGAAAATTTTGGCGGGCGATGTAGTGGCGCAGGCGCTCAAATTCGGGCTTGTGATCCTGTCGGCCGGTGGCAATGTGCTTCGGTTCTTGCCGCCTTTGGTGGCTGAAAAGAGGGATATCGATGCTATGCATGAGATTTTGCGGGATGTTCTGCGATCTTTCTGATAGAATTTGATACAATTGTAATAAGGAAACGCTGATTAAAGCGTTTCCTTTGTGCCAAATCGCAGCACGAAGTGCATTCCTATGCGATTTGTGTGCATGGTTTTTGTGGAAATACGATTAAATCAGTGGTTCCATAATATTGAAAAATAATGAAAAACATTTTTAAGAAGCCCCTTGTCACGGGGGCTTTTTTTCGATAAAATAGTAGATAGCCTTAGACGGACAGACTTCTTTTTTGGGAGGTTTGTTCATGAAAATAAATTCTATTTTACTGTGGATGGCGATAGGCAGTTTGCTGGTTTTGGGAGGCTGTTCCCACACTTCTTTTTTGGAAAGCTCCGAGCTTTCTGAAGCTGTTGAGACGGACAGATCGGAGGAGGTGGATTCAGATTCCTTGAAGGAGGAATCTGAGACGGTCGTACCCGAAGAGGACGAGTCTATCTTTGTGCAAGTAGCCGGTGCGGTCAAAAAGCCTGGCGTGTATGAATTGCCAGCGAAAGCGAGGGTGTTTGAAGCGGTCGATGCGGCCGGAGGATTCACCGCCAAGGCGGACGATCGGGAGCTGAATCTGGCACTGCCGCTCTCGGACGGCGAAAAAATCTACGTCTACAAGAAGGGCGAGAACGGAAAAGACGTTGTGGTTGGCGTGGGTTCCGGGTCGGGACAAGGGAGCACAGAGATTGTTTCCGGATCGGGACAGGGAAACGTGGAAGCGGCTTCCGGGAACCGGATCAATCTGAATACGGCCGATGCGGCGGCATTGCAGACGCTTTCCGGCATCGGCGAAGCCAAGGCGCAGGCGATCCTCTCTTATCGGGAGGCAAACGGCGGTTTTGGGAGTATCGAAGAACTCAAACAGGTGGACGGCATAGGAGAAGCTACCTTTCAAAAGTTGAAAGAATATATAACAATATAAGAAGCAGGGATTTTTGGGGAGTCAAAATGGCAAAAAAGGTATTGGTAGTCGATGATGAAAAACTCATCGTGAAAGGGATCCGTTTTTCTTTGGAGCAGGAGGATTATGAGGTGACTTGCGCCTATGATGGCGAAGAAGCGCTGAATCGAGCGAA
>JAFUXY010000076.1 GCA_017477005.1 Lachnospiraceae bacterium
ACTGCTCTAAACGACTGGCCGAGACCGCCAGCTCGTTTTTCTGCAGCGCCTTCATCACAGCCGCAGGAATCCTCGCGCCCGTATACAAAAACCCGCCAGCCGCCAACAATCCGTCGTAGGCTTTTTCGTCTCTTTCCCGGATCTCGTTGAGAAAGGCCGCGAATAGAGCCTCCTTTTCCTGCGGCAGCGCCCCCTTCATATATTCTCTAAGACCATCCGCCATCCGCTCCGGCAGCGCCGCCTCGCTGAGCGCCGAAAACATCCTCTCCTCTTCTGAAATTTCCTGTACCGAAATGCCACAAAACAGTTCCCGGATCATCGGAAACAGATAGCATTCCCCCATCGAAACGCCGTCCTCAGGCGTTTTCGAATAACTGAGTATCAAAGAACGCGCTGGCCGACAAAGCGCCAGATACAGATAAAACCGCTGTCGAAACGCCCTCTCCCGGGCCGTAGGCGCAAGCTCGATGCGATAATCCTCGATCAGTCGCTCGCGTTCGGACTGCAGCAGCAAACCTCCGTCCTCCAGATGACCGGGAATCCGTCCATCCGACATGCCAATCAAAAACAACGTGTCAATCTCCGAAACCCGGGTGCGCTCCATATCTCCAAAAGTCACGCTGTCGAGACTCGGCGGAATCACGCCAATCTTGATGGCAGACAGTCCTTCCAACAGAATCGATTCAAACTCTTCCAATGAGACCTCCACCGACCCCATCAGCCGAACCATCTTATCGAACAGATCCATGACCTTGGGATAGACCTGCAAGGTTCTCGATGCGCTCTCCGAATCTCCCTGTTCCTCGAGCCGGTCTGCCTCCTTCCAAAGCTGTGCTTCACAATCGAGCTCTACGATCCGCCCATACAAACAGCGAACATAGCCCTCCATGGTGTCGGAGCTTAAAAACAGTCCTTCCTCCAAAAAAGGATCCATCAGCATCAGGCGGGTTTCGTTCAACCGCACCATATCCTCTGCCGAAATCCCATCTGCCTGCCGGTCAAAAACACGACCCAGTCTGCCTTTTCCCCGCAGTCCGGTCGCCAGCAAATAATTGTCCAAAAGGTCGATCTCTTCCGTCTCAATCGGCAAAAATCCGCCCTTCAGCAAACGCATGACTGCTTCATACGAAAAATCGGCGACAAACAAATGCACAATGGCCGCCACCGTTTCCACAAAGGATGAACGCAGCGCCACATCCTTTGCATCGACAAAGACCGGGATTTCATAGGCACCAAACACCTCTTCAATCGTGTACCGGTATTCCTCTATGTCGGCGCAGAGTACGGCAAAATCCCGGAACCGAAGATCGGGGTTTTCCTGGATCCGTCTACGGATCTCCGACGCGGCCAGTACCAGCTCGTCCCTTCCCCGATCCGTTGCAAAGAGCCTCACCTCATCCGCCGCCAAAAGCCGTGTTTTTTCGTCCATCTCTACGGGATTTCTTCGAAATAGATTGGCCTCCAGATGCGCCAGGCATCCATTTTTTACAAACCGCCGTCCTCCGGTGCTTGAAAGAATGATCGCCGCTTCCACCGGAACCTGTGCCTCATCCGCCAAACGCCGCATCCCCGACTGAAATTCCCGGCTCATATGAAACAGACCGGCCATCCCTTTTCCATCCCGCTCCGGCGAAGGATCCATCGTGATGGAAACCCGGATTTTGTCAGCGAGACAGAGCATTTTCAGGAACAGTTTTTTCTGCACCGGCGTAAACCCGGTGTATCCGTCGAACGCCATATAAGCATTTTTCAAAAACAGGGATTTGTCAGCCACGTCGGAGAGCAGCGTCAGAATTTGCTCCGTGGTAATATAATTGTCCTGCAGCGCCGCTTCATAAGCCGTATAGATTTTTTGAATATCCGAAATCCGCTGATAAAACGCTTTTCCCATATTGGGCGCATGCAAAAAATGCCCCAAATCCTCCGGGGAGATCGCGTATTGTGCAAATTCTGAAAACAGGGATTTCAATTCGTCGATGAAACCGGCTTTGTCGATCCCAGAGGACAGCGCCACCAGTTCCTCCTTCAGATCGTTGGTAATCTTTCGAAGGAGCAGGGATTTTCCGGTGTCCTCGAGCACATTCGAAGTATCCGTTCCCAACTCCTCGAAAATACGATAGGCCAGCCTCTCGAAAGAAAGCGCCTCGATATTTAAGATGCCCCGCTTGGGGGACAAAGAAACCAGCTTCCGCTGCGCCTGCATCGTGAACTGGTCCGGCACCAGCACCAAATGAGTCTGTTCGGGATGCGAAGCGGCATGTTCCACGACCTCCGAAAACAGTACGTGCGATTTGCCGCTCCCGGCCGGTCCGATGATAAACTGCAAAGACATCTACGCGTCCTCACCCAGCATCTCTTCCATCGTATGCCACCCAAGCACAGCGCATTTGACCCGCGCCGGCATATGAGATACGTCCTCCAGCACCCCCGCTTCCTCGAGCTCTTCCTTTTCCTCCTCGGAAACGGTTCCTTTGATCATACGCAGAAAAATATCCGATAGCCGCAGCGCCTCTTCCTTTGTACGGCCGATCACAAGATCGAGCATCATATCCGCCGAAGCCTGGGAAATGGCGCAGCCATCCCCCTCGTACCCTCCGTCCACGATCACGCCGTCCTCTACGCGAAGATTCAGCACGATATCATCTCCACAGGAAGGATTGACCCCTTCCAAAGAAAAATTGGCTCCCTCGATCGGATGCTTGTGCACCGGATTGACATTGTGGTCGGTCAATATTTCGTTGTAAAATGTATTAGGCATAACCCATCCTCCCCCG
>JAFUXY010000077.1 GCA_017477005.1 Lachnospiraceae bacterium
ACGTCGGCGCGCTCGAGGATGCTTCGGGGGGAGACAAAGCTGTTGGCCGCGTCTCGGTTTATCCGGGAGATCCCGTCTGAGCTTTTGGATACGAAGGGAAAGAAGACGGCGGGCGCGGGCATGGCGCAAAAAGCCTCCGGGCGTTCGGTTTCTCGCAAGGTCAAACCATATGGCGGGACGTATTCATTACCGCAGACGAACAGCGCTTCGGACTCTTCGAAAACGCCGGAGTATCAGCAGGGAGATATGGTTCGGCACAAGAAGTTTGGCGAAGGAGAGGTGCTTGCGATTCAAAATGGCGGCCGGGATTTTGAGGTAACAGTGCGGTTTGCGGATGGAAAAGTGCGGAAAATGTTTGCATCCTTTGCAAATCTCATGAAAGTATGATACAATAGCAAACAGTTTTTTGTGAAAACAGGGTGAGGAACTTGAAAGAAATCTTGAAAGTTCCGAAAGAAAGGGGAATTCTATGAAGTGGATGACAAAAGAGGATGTGGTGGGACTGATCGATGTCGACAAGCTCAAGGGGATTTTCGATGAAAAGGTCGCTGTTATCACCGGGACAACAAAGAAGGAGGAGAGGATGAAAAATCTGAAGAAAATTGCTGGTACCACGTTGGTCGTGATTGCAGTCACAGGCTGTGTATGCGCTATCGCTTATGCGATTTACAAGTATCTGGTGCCGGATTATTACGATGATGATTTCGACGACGAGTTTGAAGACGACGACTTCGACGACGAGGATCTGTTCGAAATCGACGACGATGATGAAGAAGACGAAGAAGAGGATGACGACGAAAAGAAGGAAGCAGAGGAAGAGAAGAAAGACTGATCTTTCGAAAAACAGAATAGCAGCCTTGTAGTGGAAAGCCCGGCAGTTGCCCAGTCGGGCTTTTGTGAATGAGGGATAGTGGGAATGTCTGGGAGGAATTTGCGCAACAGAAAAAGGCAGAATATTTTGATCGTTGTGGTCTCTGTCGCAATCTGTGTGGTGGCGGCCGTGGTGATCTACCGCACCTTGTTTTCGGAGGTGGCGAGCGAGGACGTGTATGTTTCTTCGGTGTCGACGCTGATGGGCAATTTGGAAAACGGTATGCGGAACCGCTACCAAGGGGTGGTGGAGTCCAACAAGACCTGGTCGCTGAAGATCGAGCCGGAACGGCCGATCTTGGAATACAAGGTCAAGGTGGGCGACAAGGTCAAAAAGGGCGACGAAATACTGGTGTATGACAATTCCGAAAAGGAGAAGGCCATCGAAACCGCCCGTCTCGAATTGCAGCGTATGCAGGATGATCTTGCCGAAACGAATGCAGAGATCAATGAGCTTTCTGCAGAAAAAAATGAACAGGATGAGATCGAAGCGGCGCAGACAGCAATCGATATCCAGCAGAAGCAGCTTGACCTGCGCAACAAAAGCTACGATATCGAGAGCAAAAAGAAGGAAATTTATGATATGGAGCTGACGCTGGAAAATCCTTCGGTGTACTGCGATATCAACGGCGTTGTCAAATCCCTGGGGGACGATGGAGAATCGGACTCGGTGACGGTGGTGAACACGGGCAGCTTTCAGGTGAAGGCGAGGGTCAATGAACAAAACCTGTCCTCGCTCTACAAGGATGAGCCTATGATCATCTATTCCCGTGTTTCGGACGATCTGAGCTGGAAGGGCAAGATTTCCAAGATCGACAAAGAACACAAGGTGAAGGTCGAAGAGGATTATGACGAAGCCGGAGACGAGATGACCAGCTCGACGAATTATCCGTTCTATATTTCTTTGAAGGATCGGAGCGGTCTGACCGTGGGCCAGCATGTCTATGTGGAAGAGGACGTGGGGCAGCTCGAGGACGCCGATGAGGAGGTCGTGGAGCTCGTAGAATATATGATCGTGGATGCGGACACGGACAGTCCCTATGTGTGGGCGGACGACGGGCATGGCCATTTGGAAAAGCGGTCGGTCATGCTGGGTGAGTACAACAAAAAGGCAAAGCGCTACCGCGTGGTGGAAGGGCTTTCAATGACCGACCTTTTGGCGCAGCCGGAGGAGGATCTGCGTTCCGGCATGAGTACGATCAATATGGACGAGCAGGACGAAGACGAGGAAGATTCAGACAGCGAAGACGACGAGGACAAGGACGAAGACGAGGACGATGGCCCCGATGATCTGGAGGATTACGAGGATGAGCTAGGGGCGCCGGTGTTTGACTAAAGAGGAAAAACAGTGATACTTGAAATGCAGCATGTATTCAAAAATTATATACAGGGCGAGATGGAGGTACCTGTGCTCAAGGATATCAACTTTTCTGTGGATGAGGGAGAGTATATCGCGATTACAGGGCCGTCCGGCAGCGGGAAAACGACGATGATGAACCTGATCGGCTGTCTCGATGTGGCGACAAAGGGAAAGGTGATTTTTGACGGAGACGATGTGGGGATCTTCGATGACAATCGGCTTTCCGAGCTGCGTCTGCGCAAAATCGGGTTCGTGTTTCAACATTCGGAATTGCTGGGTTCTATGACGGCGATCAAAAATGTCATGCTGCCGCTGATGTATGCCGGAGTGGAAAAGGAGCAGCGGGAGGCGCGGGCGAGGGAAGCGCTTGGCCGTGTGGGTTTAAGCGACCGGCTGCATTTTCGTCCGAATCAGCTTTCGGGAGGGCAGAGACAGCGCGTGGCAGTAGCCCGGGCAATCATCAACCATCCGAAGATCCTGTTGGCGGACGAGCCGACCGGCGCCTTGGATTCAGCCTCCGGCGAAGCGGTCATGCAGTTGTTTGAATCGTTGAACGACGAGGGGATTACGATTATTATGATTAATCACGACTCAAAGATTGCGTCGCGCGCGCGGCGGAGGGCGCAGATGCTCGACGGAGTTTTGAAAGAGGAGACAGACGGTTCGATATGAGACAGAGCACAGACGTTCGGAAAAAAATCATCATAGGGATTGTAGTGACGCTCGTGGTGTTTGGCGGCATCATCGGCGCCATTTACGCGGCGGCTGCGTCGAATCGGGGCGAGGTGCTGGTGATCCCTGTGAAGCAGGCGGATTATGGCACCAATGATGAATACGACAACGTGACCGACGGCGTGATCAGCACCGGTACTTCGCAGACGATTACCTACGATTCGAGCAAGCTGGTGGAGGAAATTCCTGTTCACGAGGGAGACCATGTGAACAAGGGAGATGTGCTGGTGCGTTATGATACGATGCAGGCCAGGCTGAATGTTGCGCAAAAGGAGCTCGATATCCGCATTGCGCAAAACGATCTGAAGGAAGCGGAGGATGAATTGGCTTCCTTGAAGGTCGTGCACCAGGTCTTTGTCCCGGATGAGGTTGAAGAGGAAGACGAAGAAGACGAGGACGATGAAGAGGAGACGGACGAAGACGAGGAAGATGCGGACGACGAGGCCGGGTCAGACGAGGACGAGAAAGAAGACAGCGAGGACGACGAAGAGGTATATGACGGGAGAGAGGTTCGTGAAAAGAAAACAACGGGCAGTACGGATTCTTCGAACAAGGATAGCGTGAAGTACCAAGTCGTGGAGGTCGCCAAAGAGGAGCCGGTGGGCGAAGCGGTGCCAAATACTTCGACTGGCTCATCGCAGGAGGAGCCAGTGGGCGAGGCCGTCCCGAATACGTCCGGTACAAATACAAGCAC
>JAFUXY010000078.1 GCA_017477005.1 Lachnospiraceae bacterium
CCCTGCGCCCTTGGATGAATCCGCTTCATCGTGGGTCCCTTGTTGGCGTAGCATTCCGCAATGTAGAGGTTGTCTCTACGCATACCGTTGTTGTTCTCCGCATTCGCGATCGCCGAACGCAGCAGCTTCAAGATCAGCTCAGAGGCATGTCTTGGGTTGTACAGCAAAATACTCTCTGCAGTGTTCACATCCTTGCCGCGGATCGCGTCCAACACAAAGCAAGCCTTTGTCGTAGACACTCTCGCGTAGGACAACTTCGCAGACGGGCGAAGCTTCCGCTCCTCCCTCGTTCTCTCGTTTCTTTCTCTCTTTATCTGACTTCTATGTCCTTTTGACATTGCAGGCTCCTTTCAAACATTTTGAAATATTCCTATATTTTTCCTGCGTTTTCTACCTCGCTCCACTCTTCCTATCATCCTTGCTATGTCCGCGATAGGTCCTGGTCTGCACGAACTCCCCGAGCTTGTGCCCCACCATATCTTCTGTGACATACACCGGCACATGCCTTCTGCCGTCATGCACCGCAAATGTCAGTCCTACAAACTGCGGAAAAATCGTGGAACGTCTGGACCACGTACGAATGACCGATTTCTCGCCGGAAGCGTTCATCGCATCCACCTTTTTCAGCAAACTCTTGTCCGCGAACGGACCCTTTTTTAATGAACGACCCATGAAAACCTCCTACCTTTATTTCAAACCGCGTCCGTCTCTGCGACGTACGATCAGCTTGTTGGATTTCTTGTGCTTCTTTCTCGTCTTCAGACCCAGCGCAGGCTTGCCCCACGGAGTCGAAGGACCCGGACGTCCGATCGGTGCCCGTCCTTCACCACCGCCGTGCGGATGGTCGTTCGGGTTCATTGCAGAACCACGGACAGTCGGGCGGATACCCATATGGCGTTTGCGTCCGGCCTTTCCGATCTTGATCAGATTGTGGTCGCCGTTGCCCATACGTCCGATCGTCGCGCGGCAGATAATCTGCACCATACGCATTTCGCCGGACGGAAGACGCAGCGTCGCGTACTTTCCTTCCTTCGCCATCAACGGGGCGCTGTTCCCGGCTGCGCGTACCATCTGGCCACCTCTGCCCGGATACAGTTCGATGTTGTGGATCAAGGTACCAACCGGGATATTCTCAAGCGGCAGGCAGTTCCCTACGCGGATTTCCGCTTCAGGACCACTCATCACTGTCATGCCGTCTGTCAAACCTTCCGGCGCCAAAATATAACTCTTTTCGCCGTCCTCATACTGGATCAGCGCAATATTGGCTGTGCGGTTCGGATCGTATTCGATGCCGATCACCTCCGCAGGTATGCCGTCCTTGCGGCGCTTGAAATCAATCAGGAGATAATGCCGACTCTCACCGCCGCCTCTGTGACGGGTCGTGATCTTTCCCTGATTGTTTCGTCCGGCGTGCTTCTTCAAAGGACGAAGCAACGATTTCTCCGGCTTTTTCTTGGTAATCTCCGAAAAATCGGAACCAGTCATGT
The DNA here is from genome assembly GCA_017477005.1 of Lachnospiraceae bacterium. Taxonomy (GTDB): domain Bacteria; phylum Bacillota; class Clostridia; order Lachnospirales; family Lachnospiraceae; genus RGIG4930. The sequence goes on from JAFUXY010000078.1 coordinate 1,488, forward strand.
TCCGCCGGCTCGGAGTATATGGTTTGTATGTTTTAATACCCATTTTGCTCTCCTCTCTTCATCAAAGTCCGGCGAAAATCTCGATCTGTTCGGAATCCTCAGTCAGCTGGACGATCGCCTTTTTGCTCTTCGCCGTGCGTCCCACCGTCATCCCTCTGCGTTTTTTCTTGCCGGGAATGTTCATCGTGTTGACGCGGCTGACGATCGCGCCTTCGAACATCTTCTCTACGGCTTCCTTGATCATCTGCTTGTTCGCCTCCGGGTGTACGAGGAACGTGTACTTGCCTTCCGCCATCAACCGCATACTTTTTTCTGTAACCACCGGCTTCTGGATGACGTCATAATACATAATCCGTGCCATTATACATACACCTCCTCTATCTTCTTCAGAGAGTCTCTTGTCAAAACCAGTGTCTGATACTTCAGGATATCATACACATTGATCTCGTTTGTCTGCGCCGTCTTGACCTTCGGGATGTTCCGTGCGCTCAAAATCACATTTTGATCCACATCTCCCAAGATAAACAGTGCTTTATTCAGTCCCAACGCACCCATCATCTGTGCGAAATTCTTCGTCTTGATCTCGTCAAACTTCAGATCATCGAGTACCACGAGTTTTTCGTCCTGCACCCTGGAAGACAGCGCGCATTTCAAAGCCGCACGTTTTTCTTTTTTGTTGATCTTTTGGGAGTAATCCCTTGGCGTCGGAGCGAACACCATGCCGCCGCCCTTCCATTGAGGCGCACGGGTCGAACCCTGCCTTGCATGTCCGGTTCCCTTCTGCCTCCACGGTTTCTTGCCGCCACCGGAAACTTCAGAACGGGTCTTCGCCTTCTGCGTACCCTGGCGAGCATTTGCGAGCTGAGCTACTACCACGCGGTGGAGCAAATGTTCTTTGACCTCCACGCCGAAAATGCTGTCGGAAAGCTCGACTGTCCCGACCTCATTTCCTTTCATATCATACACAGCTACCTGAGCCATTGTTCATCCTCCTATATCTCAAACCGTTTCACAGCCACCCCGTCCGAGGAGCTGACTCTTTCCTTTTATTTGGTTCGCTTGACGCTCTCTTTAATGGTAATCAAAGACTTCTTTGCGCCAGGCACCGAACCTTTGATCAAAAGCAGGTTCTTTTCCGCATCTACCCGTACCACCGACAGATTTTGAACCGTCACACGTACCGAACCCATATGTCCGGGCATGCCTTTTCCTTTGAACACGCGGCTCGGAGAGGAGCAGGCTCCGTTGGAACCCTGATGGCGATGGAATTTCGAACCGTGGGTCATCGGACCTCTGTGCTGTCCGAGACGCTTGATCGCGCCCTGGAAGCCTTTTCCCTTGGAGATACCTACCACGTCAACGCGGTCGCCGTTCTCAAAAATGTCTGCCTTGATCTCCTGCGCCAGCTGAAACTCGGAGCTGTTTTCTAAACGAAATTCCCGCAGGAAACGCTTGGGCTCTACGCCAGCCTTGTCGAAATGACCTTTCATCGGCTTGTTCACACCATGACGATGTACCACGGTCTTGCGTCCTGCTGCATCCTTTTTCTTCTCCTTGACGGGCTTCGTTCCAAATCCTACCTGAATTGCCTCGTAACCATCGTTTTCCACGGTCTTGACCTGCGTTACTACGCAAGGCCCCGCTTCCAACACTGTGACCGGCACGAGAACCCCGTCCTCATTAAAAATCTGGGTCATGCCCAGCTTGGTTGCCAGTATTGCCTTTTTCATATTGCCTCCTTTAAAGCGGAGCGTGCAAAAAAACCTCTTCGCATGCTCTTAAAAAGTGTAGTCAAACTCTATTGCCTGTTTCTATCTCTATTTCCTCTTCATCTTGATGTCGATGTACACACCGGCAGGCATTTCGAGTCTCGACAGCGCATCTACGATCTTCTGCGTCGGTGTCAGAATATCGATCAGGCGCTTGTGCGTCCTCTGTTCGAACTGCTCCCTCGAATCCTTGTACTTGTGTACAGCGCGAAGAATCGTCACTACTTCTTTCCTGGTCGGCAGCGGTACCGGCCCGCTCACCTCTGAGCCGTTTCTGCGCACGGTCTCAATGATCTTCTGTGCGGATGAATCGACAAGCGTATGATCATACGCCTTCAGAGTGATCCGCATAACCTGTTGTGATGCCATTCTATCCTCCTTTTTGAACAATACACGCTTCCGGGTGTGTCCTACTATTCACGTACCCAAACGTCAGCGGTTCACACAGTAGCCGTAATAATATAGCAAAAAACCCTTGCTAATGCAAGAGTTTTTTCTGGAAAATGGGAGAATTTTTTCAAAGGTTGTTTTTCAAACCAAGCACTTTCAAAACCTAGAAGCCAGCTCAACGAATCCGACCGCTCCGCATCGCATTCAAAATCGCCAGCATCGCGACCCCTACGTCTGCGAACACCGCCGCCCACATAGAAGCGGCCCCCGCCGCACCGAGCGCCAAAACGACCAGCTTGACTCCAATCGCAAAGACTATATTCTCCCGCACGATCCTTGTCGTCTTTTTTGCGATCCGTATGATCTGCGGTATCTTTCTCAAATCGTCGTGCATCAGCACGATATCTGCCGCTGCGATCGCCGCGTCAGAACCCATCGCTCCCATCGCAATCCCCACATCCGACCGCATCAGCACCGGCGCATCGTTGATGCCGTCTCCGACAAACGCCGTGCTTCCCCGCCGGGCCATTACCTGTTCCAAGTATGCGACCTTGTCCTGCGGAAGAAGCGCCGCCCGGTATTCATCGCAGCCGACTGCTTCCGCCACCTTTCTCGCGGCCGCGTCCCGATCGCCTGTCAGCATCACTACCGTCCTTATGCCAGCCTTTTTAAGCACGGCAATCGCTTCCCCTGCATCCTCTCTCGGCTCGTCTCCCAACAGGATTGCGCCCAACAGCACGCCCGACAACGCCACAAACACCGCCACATTTTCCGAAGTCGATTCAGCCAAAACCTCTACGCCCGAAACGCCCTCTTCCTCCAACAATCTTGCGTTTCCTACCAAAAGCTTCTGTGTTTCGCCTTCTTTTTGAACCGTGCAGGAAACGCCCCGTCCGGGGATCTCCCGAACCTCTTGCACTGTAGAAAGGTAATCCGCCGCTTCGCTGAGCGCCCGGGCAATCGGATGGTTTGAGAATTGCTCCGCCCCCGCCGCCAACGCCAGAATCTCCGCTATATTATAGGAAGAATCCTGGGACGGGATTACCTCTAGCACATCAAACACGCCCTTAGTCACCGTACCGGTTTTGTCAAACGCCACCGCGCGTACCCTCGCAAGCGCTTCCAGATAATTGCCGCCTTTGACCAATACGCCGATTTTCGAACCCGCCGCAATGCCACAGAAGAACCCGAGCGGCACAGAGATCACGAGCGCGCAAGGGCAGGACACGATCAGAAAGACGCAGGCTCTCCGGATCCATTCCGCCGGAGACGCCCCCAAAAACAGCGGTGGAAACAACGCCAGAATCGCCGCCAAAATCGTCACAACCGGGGTATAATACCTGGCAAAGCGGGTAATAAAATTCTCCAGCCGCGCTTTTTTCTCACTCGCATTCTCAACCAGGTCGAGGATCACCGCAACCGTTGAGTCCTCATAAGCCTTTGTCACCCGCACTCGCAGGGTACCCTGTCCATTGATGCAACCGCTCAGCACCTCATCCCCCGCTGATTTGGAAGAGAGCGCGCTTTCACCTGTCAGCGCGGACGTATCCAAAAATGAATTCCCCTCTACGACTACGCCGTCGAGCGGAATTTTCTCACCCGGTTTGATCACCAGGATGTCCCCGGGCTCTACCTCTTCCGGATCCATTTCCTCCAAGGCGCCGTCTTTTTCCACCCAGGCGACCTCCGGCGCCAACTCCATCATCTGAGCAATCGAAGACCGACTCCGCTCCACCGCCAAATCCTGAAAAAACTCACCGATCTGATAAAACAACATCACGGCCAGCCCTTCCGAATATTCGCCGATACCAAAGGCCGCAATCGTCGCAATGGCCATCAGAAAGTTTTCGTCAAAAACCTGCCCGTTTCGGATATTTTTGAACGCCTTCCGCAGAACATCCTCACTAATAATAAAATACGGAATCAGAAAGGCGACA
>JAFUXY010000079.1 GCA_017477005.1 Lachnospiraceae bacterium
AGAAATGCGCCGCTGTCGGGAATACGCCCTTGTGCTCCTTGCCCTCCGACTCCGCCATCAACTGCTTGTACCACTCGCCGAACATGGTCAGAGACGGATTGTAATCCGCCAAAATCTCCACGCTCTTGTCCTTTGTCATGAAAATGTAACGCATCGCCGCATACAGCGTCGCGTCGTTTGTCATCATGTCATCGTTTTCATAGCGGCGGGTCGCGTCGGTCAATCCCCGGTAGACCTCGTCGATATCCATACCGCCTGCGGCCATTGGAAGCAGACCCACAGCGGTCAGACAAGAAAACCGACCGCCCGTCGCATCCGGCACGACGAACCTCTCATAGCCCATCTCCCTGGCGAGATCGAGGAGCGCGCCCTTGTTCGAGTCCGTCGTCGCATAGATCCTCTCCCTTGCGCCATCAAGGCCGTACTTCTCTTCCAATTTCTGCTTGAAGATACGGAAGGCCACCGCAGGCTCCGTCGTGGTGCCGGACTTGGAGATCACGTTGACCGAGAAATCCCTGTCGCCGATGATCTTCAGCAGATAATCCACATAATCCGAGCTGATGTTGTTTCCGGCGAAATAGACCTCCACGCCGTCCTTTTCGGGCATCTGATTGTAGAACGGTCCCTTCGAGAACTCGAGACCGGCCCTCGCGCCCAGATAGCTTCCGCCAATGCCGATCGCGATCAGCACCTCGCTCTGCTTTTTGATCTTCTTGGCCGCCGCCTTGATCCGCTCGAACTCCTCCTTGTCGTAGGTATCGCACAGATCCAGCCAGCCCAGCATCTCGCTTCCGATGCCGGTACGCTCCTTCAAGGTGCGATACGCCGCCTCGACCATCGGACGCGCCTTTTCCAACTCTCCCTCTCTCAAGCCTGCGTTTGAATAATTGAATGAAATAGCCATTTTCCTTCCCTTTCTTTCTATAAAAGTAATAGGTTCCTGATATATGCCTAATGTTCTTCTGATAGATTCCTATATACCTAATAATCTCCTATATCCGTCCTTCTTCGATCGCCTCCGCCGCATGCGCCAGCGACTCAAAAACAGCGTCCGCCAGCGCACGAATCTCCTCCGTCGGCTGAACCTGATCCGGAATCATAATCGTCGTGCAGCCCGCCGCCGCTCCGGCACGCACTCCACCAAAGCTGTCCTCGAACACGTAGCAGTCCTCCGGAGGAAGCGAAAGCTCCTGCGCCGCCATCAAAAACACGTCCGGCGCCGGTTTGGCATGCGCCACCTGGGTACTCGACAGCACCACATTGAAATACCGGTCGGTCTTTGTCTTTTTGAGATTGCGTTCGATCATTGCGGCCTGCGAACTTGAAGCCACCGCCATCTTCACGCCATTTGCCTTGAACAGACGCAAGATTTCAAAGAGTCCCCACTTGATCGGAACCTCTTTCTCGAGACAGTCCTCGACATAGGCCCGCTCCTCGAGGATGAAGGCTTTCACGTCGATTCCGGGGTAATACTTCCGGACGACGCCTTCCATCACTTCCCCCGATGTGCCGGAAATGTCCCTGCCAAAATCCGCCGACGGCTCGTACCCGTACTTCTTGGCTAGCATCCGCCAGCCCTCCTGCCAGAGTCCTTCCGTTGCGAACATCAGCCCGTCCATGTCAAATATTGCGCCTTTTTTCATGCTTTCTCCTCCGGCGATACGACCTTTTCCGGAATGTCGCCTTCCATCCTCAGAATCACATCGATGATCTCTGAATCATCCATCTGCTTGTCCTTCAAAATATGGATCAAATTGACAATCCCTTTCGATGTCATGGTCTCCTCCTGTTGAGACAATTACTTCCTCAACCTTCCGAACAATCCTC
>JAFUXY010000080.1 GCA_017477005.1 Lachnospiraceae bacterium
GATCATCCACGAATATGTTTGAAGCGTGACAAGCGCAACAAACGCAACGAACATTTTTCCGTCATATGTTTTATCTCCATGCGTATAGGTACGCCTCAAGTCGAAGTGGCTTTTTAGTGTCCTGAATGATTTTTCAACACAGTCGCGCTTCCTGGCAATCCCGATCATCTCGTCCGCTTTCATCTTTCGGTTGGAAAGAACCACAAAGGCACCGGCAGTCCGTATGCTTTCCTCCACGGCCTCATGATCAACAGCGGCTGTAAAATTTCTCCCTGTTTCCTTATTCCGTACGGTTTTTATTACTTTGATCGCCCGTTTGGCAAAATAGCTTTCCATCTTGTCGGTATATTTTTTCCTCTTGTTCGCTTCCCCAAGCCAGTAATTCACATTGCCATGAATCGTATCCCTTTCCATTCTTGCCGTATTATCGTCATAGTATACGAACACGGGATATTCCTTTCCATTGATCTCCACCGTGGAATCTATCCCATATATGTCCTCGAAGCCTATGTAGTATTCCTCTTTCAGTTTTATGACATCTAAATTTGCATCTATCAAATCGCTAACAAAATCCGTGGTTTCCGGCATCATCATCCCATATCCGATACCCAGCCCATCCAAGCTTTCAAGATTCCCTTGGGAGAAATATCCCCTGTCCTGCATGAGAAACAGCTTCTTAAATCCCAGTTCAACCGCCTTCTCAACGGTGTAAGGGGTCTCCGTTTTGTCCAGAACGTTTCCGTCAAAGTGTTCGTAGTACTGCGCTATGCCGGTTTCCTCATCCACATACATCGCCGTGTTGACTATGGGTAGAAGCCCTCCCTCTTTCGATTTGCCCCGTTTTGCCCTTGAAATGTTGCGGCTGTCGGTTCGCTGGTTGGTCGAATCAAATGCCTCCACCCGCTCTCCGCTTTTAGGGAAGGCTTTGTGAAACCCTTCACGGTATAGTTCAAAAAATATCGATACTGAGGCGGTATTCTCCCCAACGAAGCTGTACAGCTTACTGATGTCGCTGTCGCTTATGGTGCTTTTCAGTCCGCAGTAGTTATCAAATGCCCATCCAGGAAATGCCTGCGCAGCTGAATTCTCGGCGACAATTGCATGCATTGCAACGGCGAATATTTTATGCCACTTGTTAGGAAAGGCTTTCTTTAGCGCATCCAGACAACCGCATTTGCTGCACGCTTCCACAAGAACCGCATATGGGGCATATGACATCACAGTGTCTGTCTTTCCAAGCTGCCTTGTGGCAATCGGTTCGTATTTCTTCTTCAACTCGGCTAGCTCTTTGTCTACAGGCCCAAAAATCTCTTCGTATTTCTTGTTGGGGTACATCTTTCCTTTTTCGCCATCGGCGATCTTTCCTATCCCTACACGGTTGTCTACCGTCATTTTCCTGTCGTTATCCCAGTGAGATTCAGTAATCCAGTAAACATATCCATTACGGAGGATCTTTACCTTTCCATCAGGTATATCAACGAGCCCAACCAACCCTGCATACATCGCACACCTCCGAGTATAATTTCTTATCTGTATTATACATTTTTATACTCGGTTTGTAAAGCAAAATGTGTTGATTTTACGCAGTTTTCCCAAGATTTAAGGGCATAACGAGTATAATTTTGTCCGATTGTAGGTTATATCATTCCTGATAATCTGGAATGGCATCTGCGATCACCTCCTACCTCGGTATCCGGCACATACCGTTCTCGCCCCATACTCCGCGCTCCATAGCTGTAAATGC
>JAFUXY010000081.1 GCA_017477005.1 Lachnospiraceae bacterium
TCCTCCCCGGCCGCGGCCTTCGCTCCTTGCCTCTGAATGCGCGCCTCTGTCTCCTTGCTGCCGCGGCAACGCCCGGGAAAACAGCCTCAAAAGATGATCCTCCAAGGCGACCCGCCGATGCTCGTCCTTGTAATATTCTTCGGGAAAGGCCGCACGTTTTCCATCGACGATCACGCTGACATTCGAGGGCGAGGCGAACGGGTCTCCCTGGACGTGGTCGATCGAGAGAGTGAATCCCTTGAACTCCCATTTCCCGGCCGTCCGTTTGTAGGACGGATAGCCCCTGTGGTCGATCTCCTCGAGCAACCGCTTTAGTTCCGTATCTGTATACATCCACACTCCTTCATTAACATTCCTAAAAAATCACCATCAATCCAACGTATAAGTCCAACCGTATTTGTCTTCGATTCGGCCCCACTGGATCCCGGTCAGCGTGTCGTACAGCTTCTGTGTCAGCTCGCCGGTCTTTCCGTCGCCGATCTGGACAACATCGTCCTTGTAGCGAAGCTCTCCCACCGGCGATACCACCGCCGCCGTACCGGTTCCGAACACCTCTTCGAGCGTGCCGTCATGCCCCGCCTTCATCAGATCGTCCACCGACAGCCGACCCTCGTGGATCGTGTAGCCCCAATCCCGCAGGATCGTCAGCATCGAGTCGCGGGTCACGCCAGCCAGCACCGTACCATTGTCGATCGCCGCCGTATAGATTTCCCCGTCAATCTTGAACATAATATTCATCGTGCCGACTTCTTCGACATACTTGCGCTCTTCGCCATCGAGCCAAAGCACCTGAGTGTAGCCTTTTTCCTCGGCCTTGATCTGTCCGAGAATGCTCCCGGCGTAGTTTCCGCCGCATTTCGTGAATCCGGTACCGCCCTTTACTGCGCGGACCAGCTCATCCTCCACCAAAATCTTCACCGGATCAAGCCCAGTCGGATAGTACGCACCCACCGGCGACAGAATGATAATGAAGCAATACGAATCCGCCATATGAACGCCAAGTGACGCCTCCGTGGAGAACATGAACGGCCGAATATACAAAGAGGTATCCTTTTCATGCGGCACCCAATCCTGCTCCACCTTGACGAGTTCTTCCACCGCCTGTACGAAATCCTCCACCGGCACGGTCGGCATACAAAGACGCTCATTCGACCTCTGCATCCGCTTTGCGTTCATATCCGGACGGAAAAGCTGAATCTTGCCTTCGTCCGTCCGATAGGCCTTCAGCCCCTCAAAGGTCTCCTGCGCATAATGCAGCACCACGCCGGAGGGCTCCATCGAAATCGGCCCGTAGGGGACGATCCTTGCATCCGTCCAACCCTTGTCGCGATACCAGTCCATCACAAACATATGATCGGTGAAATACTTTCCAAACCCCAGCTTGGTCTCATCCGGCTTCTCCTTCAAGTTCGCCGCTTTTTCGATACGAATCTCCATTTTTCATTTCCCTCCTCGTATTCTTACTCCGCCGCTGCCATCCGGACCACATCTGTCCGCATCACAACCCGGGGGCCTCCCGCCCCATTGACATAATCCTCCGTCACAATCACTGTCCCGATATTGTCGTCCTTGGGTATCTCATACATGATATCCAACATGAATTCTTCAATAATCGAACGCAGACCCCTGGCGCCCAGCTTCTTCTCGACCGCTTTTTTGGCAATCGCATGCAGCGCACCGTCCTCAAACTCCAGATCAACCTCATCGTACTGCAGCAGCTTCTGATATTGCTTGGTAATCGCGTTCTTCGGCTCCTTCAATACCAGAACCAGCGCATCCTCATCGAGCTCCTTCAATGTAAACAGGATCGGCATACGCCCCAAAAACTCGGGGATCATACCGAATTTGCGCAGATCCTCGGAGGAAACCTTCGACAACAGATCCTTGTCCTTGTCGTATTTGTCCTTCAGATCCGAAACAAAGCCCATCGAAGAAGACTTGTTCAACCTTTCCTTTATAATATCCTCGAGATCCGGAAAAGCGCCGCCGCAGATGAACAGGATGTTTCGGGTGTCGATCACCGTCATAGGTACCATCGCATTCTTCGAAGACGCGCCCACTGGCACCTCGACCTCGGAACCCTCCAGCAGCTTCAGCATCCCCTGCTGCACCGACTCCCCGCTCACATCCCGCTGATGGGCGTTGCGCTTTTTGGCAAGCTTGTCGATCTCATCGATGAAAATAATCCCGGTCTGCGCCCGCTCAACGTCGTTGTCCGCAGCCGCCAACAGTTTCGATACCACGCTCTCGATATCGTCTCCGATATATCCCGCCTCGGTAAGACTTGTCGCATCGGTAATCGCCAA
>JAFUXY010000004.1 GCA_017477005.1 Lachnospiraceae bacterium
GAATGCCGTATTTCTTCATTAGCTCTTTTGAAAACGCCTTGCTGCCTTCCAAAATGGCGGCGTTCTTTCTCGGACCAAAGGTTTTGATCCCTTTTTCCTCGAACACATCGACAATACCGGTGACCAGGGGATCGTCCATGCCGATGATCGCCAGATCCACCTGATGCGCCAGGGCAAAGTCCGCCAGACGATCAAGTTCCATCGCGCCAATCGGCACACATTCCGCGATCTGACCAATGCCCGCGTTTCCGGGCGCGCAGAAAATCGTGTCTACCTTGGGGCTTTTTTTCAGACTGTGGCAGATAGCGTGCTCGCGGCCGCCGCTGCCGACTACCATTACCTTCATGCTTTTCCCTCCGTTTCAACAAACATCCGAATGGCCTGCGGCAGCAGCTTCCACTCGGCTTCTTCCATAATCCGCCTTTGCAGGCTCTCCGGCGTATCATCCTCCCGGACTTCGACCGCCTTTTGCAGCAGAATCGGCCCGGTGTCAGTGCCTTCATCCACGACATGCACCGTCGCCCCGGAGACCTTGACGCCCCGCGCAAGGGCAGCCTCGTGGACGTGCAGCCCCCAGTATCCCTTTCCGCAGAAGGAGGGGATCAGGGAAGGGTGGATGTTGATGATCCGTCCTTCAAAGGCATGAATAATTATTTTGGGAACAATGACCAGAAATCCCGCCAGCACGATCAGATCTGGTGTTTCCTCCTGCAAGGCCGAAAGCAGAGCCGCATCGTAGGCTTCTCGCTCTGAAAAATCCGCCGGGCGTATGCAGCAGGCTTTGATGCCGTGCTTTTTGGCGCGCTCGAGCGCATAGGCCTCCGGATTGTTCGAGATCACACAGGCGATTTTGGCGTTTTGGATGGCGCCGTCTTCGATCGCGTCGATGATCGCCTGTAGGTTGGTGCCGCCGCCCGATACCAACACCACGAGCCGAAACGGTTCGGCTGACCGGTTTTGTACAGGTTGTTCCATAGGATTACCTCTCAAAAATGTAAATAGTGGAGACACGAATAAACCAAAATCGTCCCCTAATCCTCCAATTGAATTCCCTTCTCTCCGGCTACGACCTCTCCGATGAACCAGGCTTTTTCCCCGGATTCCCGGATCACGGCGAGCGCCATGTCGGCCTCATTTTGCGGGACGGCAAGCACCATGCCAATACCCATGTTGAAGGTGTTGTACATCACCGACTCATCGATGATCTTGCCCTCGGTCGCCAGCATCGAAAAGACCGGAGGAATGTCGTAGCTGTGTTTTTTGACGACGGCTCTCAACCCATCGCCCATCATACGGGGAATATTTTCGTAGAAACCGCCGCCTGTAATATGGGCGATCCCGTGGATGTAGATACCCCGGCGGCGTACAGCCCGCAGGGTGGATACATAGATTTTGGTCGGCGCGAGCAGCGCTTCCCCAAGGGTAGTACCGAGCTCGTTGATATAATAATCCATCGCCTGCCGCTTCATTGGATAGATGCGCCGCACCAGTGAATAGCCGTTGGAATGAATGCCGCTTGAGGCAATGCCGATCAGCACGTCTCCGGCCTCCATAGAAGCGGAGGAGATCATTTGATCCCGGTCCACGATCCCGACCGCGAATCCGGCCAGATCGTACTCATCAATCGGATAAAAGCCCGGCATTTCCGCCGTTTCTCCGCCGATCAGGGAACAGCCCGCCTGGATGCAGCCCTCGGAAACCCCCTTTACGATTTCGGCGATTTTGCGGGGCTCGTTCTTCCCACATGCAATGTAATCCAGGAAGAACAGAGGTTCCGCACCGGAGCAGGCAATGTCGTTGACGCACATCGCCACGCAGTCGATACCGATCGTGTCGTGCTTGTCCATCAGAAAGGCCAGCTTGAGCTTGGTGCCTACGCCGTCCGTGCCGGACACCAGCGTCGGATGCGCCATACGCTTGGCGACCTCGATGTCAAAGGCTCCCGAAAAACCCCCGAGCGCCGTCAAAACTTCCCGGCGCATCGTCCGCGTCACATGCTCCTTCATCAATTCGACGGCGCGGTAAGCCGCCTCGATATCTACTCCCGAAGATTTGTAATCTATGTTTCGTTCGCTCACGAAATGCCTCCTCCTTATTGTGCCAAATATTCCTTGTAGCCGATTTCGGAAAGCCGTTCATCCTTTTCAATCACGGCCTCCTTTTGGCGGCGTACATAGTCTCGGTACCGCTCCAGAAGCCTGTCGTCGGTCATAGCGAGCATACGCGCTGCCAAGAGTCCGGCGTTGGCGGCGCCGCCGATGGCTACGGTCGCGACAGGAATACCGCTTGGCATTTGCACGATTGAATACAGGCTGTCCACGCCCCCGAGATCCGAAGTTTTCATCGGAACACCGATTACGGGCCCGTCAAACAACGCTGCCGTCATTCCCGGCAGATGAGCGGCCTTTCCGGCTCCGGCGATGATGATTTTGTACCTCTCGTTGGCGGCCTTGGCATAATCAAAAAACTCCTGCGGCTCGCGGTGCGCGGAAAGAATGCGGATCTCAAAAGAGACGCCCAAGGCTTCGAGCACGTCTGCCGCCTGGCTCATGACCTTCAAATCGCTGTCGGAACCCATGACGATGCCGACGGAAAATGTTTCCTTATTCATAAGTAGTTCCTTTCTACAATGGCTTATTCAGCGCCTCGGTGCCGGGCAAAACAAATCGGCCGCCCCGGATGATATCGATTTCTTTGCCCTCGCCTGTGATCGCGACGATCGAATCCAACTCTTCGAAGGGAATGGTGATGTCGGTATGGCAGTGGTAATACGCCGACTCCCGCTCGGTCTTGTCCTTTGATTTCCGCAGAATAGAGCGGGAATTCTCCCGGGCAATGCACTCTTTTCCGTCGGGATTGAAAATCGGCGCATCCTCCTCGAAGCTATAGCAGGTATCGCCCACCGCAAAATGTGGCCCGGTCTTTTCCATAATCAAGATCGGCAGCTTGGCTTCCAGTCCAAAATCCCGCGCCATCCGGTACGCTGTGGTGTTGGTGCCGATGGCAAATTCCCCGATGGGCAGAGTGGGATGGTGGTGGAAGATATGATCCTCGATCAGACGCCGGGCAGCCTTTTGGCTTTCCGGAGCATCCGCCTGGTTTGGCAGCTCACAGGAATAATCTTTGACCATCCCGTCTTCAAAGACCAGCTTTAGATTGTGGTATTCGTACTCGCTCAAAAAGGCGTGGCTCACGAACAACGTGCCGCAGGTTCCCTCCAAAACGGGACTCGTGAACACCTCTCCCACCGGAATATTCACATCGGCCACGCAGTTTTCAAAATTGGTCTGCTTCGAAGGATCGTCTAAGGCGTGAAGCTGCACCAGCATATCGGTCTCATTGCTTCCGGCGCCCCGCACCCGCACCGCCACGCCCTGATCGAGCGCGTCGATGATGCGCTGCTGAATGGTTTGGTAGAGCGTATAATCGAGGGTGTTGATCTTCATCGTCTCTTCGAAGATTTCCTCGAACTGTTTTCCGATCTCCGGGATCGGGAAAGAAATAATCGTGTAGCTGCGTTCTTCTCCGGGGATAAAGCGGTTGGTCAGATTCGCCCGCCCGGAGGCGTACGCAATGTTTTGCCGATTCTGCTCGGCGGTATAGGTCATATTGGCTGTTTCCGGTGTCGGAGAGAACAATGCCTCGCCAAAGACCTCGATCACGGCGGGGCCGCCGTGTACACTGGCTTCTTTTTGAAATTGCATAAAAGTGGTCTCGATGGCCGAAAGTCGGGCCTCATTCAATGCTTCAGACAGATAGAGCGCCGCGTCGTCCTTGTGGTCGAAGTCAAAACGACGATTGGCGGAAATATTGTAGATCCCGCGCTTGCTTTCCCCCCGGCCGGTCACGGAAAGCACCGGTTCGGCGACGAAGGTGGCGGCAAGCCCTTCTTCGGCGAAGAGACGCACCGCCTCCCGGATCATCCGTTCCATACCGATCGGGTACTCGATCTTGACCGTCTTTTTCTTGGTAATATCCTTGCCCGCCGCTTCAAACCCTTTGATATAACCGCCCACAAAGGTCTCTGCAATCCGATGAATTTCGTTCTCAGGAAGCGTGCAGAGGAAGCGCGCCATCTGGATTTCGTTTTGTCCTACATAGGAACCATAGCGGTAGAGATAACGGATATCGCTCCAGCCCGTTGTTTCATGAATAATCTGCGCGATCACATCCGAAGCGTCCCGCAAATACGCTTTCTGCTCCGGTGGCTCTGTGGTTTGTCCGGCGACCGGTTCTGAATCGAGCCTTGCGAATGGGGAGGCCACGATCATTTGCCGAATGCTGTCCGGGACAAAGGCAGCTGCCTGTGTCCGGTAGAATGCCCCCATCTGCTCTTGCACCGCTTTTGCCTGTTCCTCATCGGAGTCCGCAGCCGCAGCATAGGCTTTGGCACAGTCCGCAAAAAGCTCCAGCAAAAGAGAGAGTTTTTCGGTCTCTCCACGGATAGCGAAAGGAATCGCCGCCATCAGGTCTGCGTACAGAGCCGACAGCGCTGCGCCGGTTTTTTCGCCCAACTTGCGTTTGGCAAAGGGTGGAAACAGAAAACCGCTTTCATAATGTGCAGGCAGCATCGGACGGTAGAACTCATCGTAGCGCTGCCCCAAGGTTTCCAGCGAAGCGTCAAAAAACTGTCCGCCCCGCACCTCGTCTTCAAGATCCATCACCCGGCATAAATAATCCAAAACTTCATCTATGAAAGGAGGAATGGATTTTTGGTGAAAATAGCTTTGAATTGTTTCTTTGTATTTTTGTTTATCTTGCATTTAATTTTACTCCATAGTAAGGACGAAAAAATGAAATCAAAAATCCTGTCTTGTAACTCTCGAAATAACCATCCTCTATCTTGGTCTCAACCTCGTATCGTGCCGATCAGATAAATGCCGCCCCAGGCCGCAAACGAAAAAAAGGACATAGCGATCGATAGAATCCTTGCAGACAGAGGCTCCACGTCCCGGCGTACCCGCGAGATCGATGTCACGAGCGCGACAAATTCCACGTACAGGCAGATGAAGCCCACTCCGCCCCAGAGGTTGTTGTAAGCTCCGTCCGTATAGACGACATAATACAAGGCAACCAGCAGGAGGATCCATGAACCAACAGAAGAAGCGAGGATCATCTTGCTCGTCATAGAAACCGGCTTTTTTTGGGTGAAAGAGAAACCACCCCGGCGTCCCCGAAACAAACCACCTCTGCGACTCATCCCATTTCCTCCGTCAAAACGGGCCAGTGAAAGAAGCTTGAAGCGTTGCGCATACAGCCCTCAAGTTCACAGCCCAGGAATCCGCCCAAAGTGTTGAGGATCACATCGTCGATATCCGCCACGCCTACGCCGGTATTGTATTGCAGCCACTCCACGACGGCGGAGAAGGTCATGACCAAAAGGGTCAACACCAACGAGTGGAGCGGATTCTTCTGTGGCCAGATAGCGGAAAGCAAAAAGCCAAAGGGCAAAAAAGCGATAATATTGCCGCCCAAATTGATTGCGACAAAATGCCAGCCAAGGACATCCCCGTGCTCTACGATCCGTCCGATCTCCCGGAATGGTGTTATATTGTAGGACACATGGTCCAAGGAACGGTTCATGCTTTCCGCGAAAAACAGCCCATAAGACAGGAAAGCGAGGTAGATCACCAACAGCGAAAGCAGAAAAAACAGCCGCCGCCCATAACGGGAATGGTCGCTCAGCACGGTTTCATGGGTCGTATCACTTTGCGCCGTATTCTGCGTAATACGCGTCGATCTGATGTTTTCTTTCTTCATCAATATATACCTTCTCCTTATAAGGACGGTTGAACAAGCATTCAACCACATCAGTCATGGTCACAATTGCGGTGGTTGGCATAGAAAATTCGGTAGATAGCTCTTGCAGCGCCGAAGCCTCGCCGGTACCCCGTTCCTGCCGGTCCACCGATACCACCAGGCCGATCACTTGGACATCTTTTGCCTGCGAAGTGATCAGTGGATGAGTTTCCCGGATGCTCGTGCCCGCAGTCGTCACGTCTTCGATGATCAAAACGCGGCTGCCATCCTCGATCGGCGCGCCGAGCAGATTGCCCTTTTCACCGTGGTCTTTGGCTTCTTTTCGGTCGGCGCAGTATCCGACCTCCTTCCCATAGAGCCGGGATAGGGCGATCGAAGTAGCGACGGACAACGGGATTCCCTTGTAGGCCGGGCCGAACAGGATATCGAACGGCGTGTCTCCGAACTGCGCGTGGATGGCCTCGGCGTAATATTCGCCGAGCTTTGCCAGCTGTGCGCCGGTGCGGTAGAAGCCAGTGTTGACAAAGAACGGAGTCTTGCGTCCGCTTTTTGTCACGAAATCGCCAAATCGCAGCACCGAACAGTCTATCATAAAATGAATAAATTCTTCCTTGTACGCTTCCATAAAAATTCCTTTCTAAGAAACTGCACAAGTTATTTTCGCACAGTTCCTAATTGGTCGGACGACCCATCGGGGGTGCGGCAAATTCGAATCCCCCGCTTTTGAGCGGACACGCAGAACCTCACAACGCTTCCACCGCCCCCACCAGGTCGCGGATATGATCAAGTTGGTTTTCCTCGAGGTAATGTTCGATCCCGGCGATAATCTCTACGGCTGCCGTTGGATCCGAAAAATTCGCTGTCCCGACCGCCACCATCGTGGCACCGGCCAGGATCATCTCGATGGCGCTCTCCGCGTCCGAAATGCCACCCATCCCAAGAATCGGCAGCTTCACGGCCTTGGCAGTCTCATACACCATCCGCACGGCAATCGGGTGGATCGCCGGACCCGACAGACCGCCCGTGCGGTTCGCAAGCGCAAACCTCCTAGTGCGGGTGTCAATCTTCATCCCGAGCAGGGTATTGATCAGAGACAGCCCGTCCGCGCCACCGGCTTCGGCGGCCTTGGCAATCTCAGTAATATCCGTCACATTCGGAGACAGCTTCATCAGGATCGGCTGGGTCGCCTCGTCTTTGATTTTTTTCGTAATGCTTTCCACTTCCCTTGGATCGGTGCCAAAGGATAGACCGCCCCGCTGTACATTGGGGCAGGAGATATTGATTTCGAGTAAATCTACCGCCTCGCCGTTCAAGCGGCGTACGACGTTTAGGTATTCTTCCTCGCTGTGTCCGCAGACATTGACGATCACCCGCGCGCCAGCGTCCTGCAAAAAAGGCAGATCTCGCTCCAAAAAGGTCTCGATGCCCGGGTTCTGCAGGCCGATCGCGTTGAGCATCCCGCTGGCTGTCTCCGCGATCCGGGGCGTTGGATTGCCGCTCCAGGGCTGGTCGGCCACGCCCTTTGTGGTCACGGCGCCCAGCTTTGAAATGTCAAAATATTCCGCAAATTCCTGTCCGCTGCCAAACGTCCCGGAAGCCACCGTCACAGGATTTTGAAAGCGGATTCCGCAAAATTCCGTTTCCAATCGGTTCATAGCGCTACCTCCTCTGCATCGAACACGGGGCCGTCCTTGCAGACACGTCGATTGTGGACGCGGGAATGGTCGTCGAGCTCCGTGGTTGAACAGACACAGGCTAGACAGGCGCCGATCCCGCAGGCCATCCGTTCTTCGAGAGAAACAAACAGCCGAATCTGGCGCGCGGCGGCAAAGTCCTTGAGCGCCCGGAGCATCGGCAGAGGTCCACAGGAGAAGATCACGTCCGGTTTCAGGTGGTGCGTCTCCAAAAGGTCGATCACCGTCCCCTTTTCTCCTATGCGTCCGCTGTCGCTCGACAAATAGAGGGAGGGTGCAGCCTCTTCAAATTCCGGCAACAAAAATCCCTCATCCCGGAAGCCAAGCACGGTTCCTACGGAAATTCCTTGTTTCGCCAAAGCGTGCGTGAGAAAGAGCATCGGAGGAATGCCGAGCCCTCCCCCCACCGCCAAAACGGAGGAATCTTCTTTCAACCAATCGAGCGAATAACCGTTTCCAAGCGGTCCCAGAATCCAGAGGGATTCTCCGGGAAGCATCTTGGAAATCGCCTCTGTGCCAAACCCGACGACCCGGTACACCAGCGTCAGTACGCCGCCTTCAGCCTCACAGACTGAAATCGGGCGGGGCAGCAGATGCCGCCCATCGTCCAGATAGAGGTTGAAAAATTGCCCGGGGCGAATCGAATCCGTGTCTGAAAACGCCAGGCGAAGACGAAAAATACCTTCGCAGAGACGATCCTGTTCGATGATTTTTGCGTAGCTGCGCCCATTCATACGAGAGCGCTCCGTATATCTTCGATCATATCGAGTACCGCCTGTCGGCTGGCGCCTGCAAAATCAGAGACGCCGAAGTCTTCATATCGTTTGTTCTGCCAGGCGCCGATGATCCCGCGGGAGGAATTGACGATC
>JAFUXY010000005.1 GCA_017477005.1 Lachnospiraceae bacterium
CTGGTGGATATCCGAAAGCTCGGTTCATTGAACCAAAAGCAGGACAAAGCGCTTCGAACGGCCGTGCAGAGTTTGTTTGCGGCGGAGCAGGCCAAAAAGGACTTTGAGACCGCTGAGCACAAGCTGCAGGACGCGCAGTACGTGCTGATGGAGACCAATCAGAAATTCGTTCCGGATGAGATCCGGCTGATGGGCAAAAACGAGGACGACCGCTACAAAATGAAGCGGGAGATCCATGTTCTTGAGGCGCAGAAAAGCGAGCGGGAGATCGACCGGGAAAACAACATTCATTTCCGGGAAACCATGCGCAAGCTCTCGATCATGCTGCTGGCGGCCAGTGGGTCAATGGCGTTGTTTTTCATTGTGATCCAACTGACAATGAGGGTGGATATGACCTGGGCGACGCTGCTTCTGCTGTTTTTCATGGCGTTGTTCGTCATGTATGTTTTTTTGAAAAATTCCCGGATACGCCGAGAGAACCGAGAAGCGGTGGACGATCTGAATCAGATCATATCCATGCTCAATGTGCTAAGGATGCGTTATGCCAGTCTGACGGCTGCGATCGATTTTATGAAGCGAAAATACGGCATCCGAACCTCCTATGAACTGAAGGGGATGTGGGATTCGTTTTTGGAGGAACGCCAGATCCGTCTGAAAAATCGCCAGGACAATGAAGACTACAAATATTATTACCACAAGCTGGTGAAAATCCTTGGAGAGCTGAACCTTCGCGACACCAATATCTGGGTGGATCAGACCGAAGCGTTGGTCAATGAAGACGAGATGCAGAAGGTGAAGAGCTCGCTGATGGCGTCGAGGGAAAAGCTGCGTACCCGTATGGAGGATACCCAGAAGATGATCAAGGACGAGAGGGATGAGATCACACAGGTAATGCGGGAGCATGATTTTTACCCTCCGGATCTGGTGGAGATCATAGCGTCCGTGGACAAGAAATGCGGGTTGAATGTGAATTACTATTTTAGAAAGAAATGAAGGAGAAAACATGAAAGTCAGGACACGATACGCCCCGTCGCCGACGGGAAGGATGCATGTAGGAAATCTGCGTACGGCGCTGTATGCGTACTTGATCGCCAAGCACGAGGGCGGAGATTTTCTGCTGCGAATTGAGGACACGGATCGGGAGCGGTATGTAGAGGAAGCGGAGGAAATCATCTACCGCACAATGGAAGAGACCGGGCTGATCTGGGATGAAGGACCGGATAAGGGGGGAGCCTACGGCCCTTATGTGCAGAGTCAGCGGCAGGAAGCCGGGATCTATATGGACTACGCCAAAAAGCTGATCGAAAAGGGCGAAGCGTATTACTGCTTCTGCGACAAGGAGCGTTTAGAGGGTTTGAAACAGACGGTGGCCGGAAAAGAAATTTCGATCTATGACAAGCACTGCCTGTCTCTGTCGAAGGAAGAGGTAGAAGCGAATCTCGCGGCGGGGAAGCCGTTTGTGATTCGCCAGAACAATCCCAGGGAAGGGCAGACGACGTTTTCCGACGTGATCTATGGGGATATCTCGGTGGACAATGCCGAGTTGGACGATATGATCTTGATCAAATCAGATGGCTATCCGACGTACAATTTTGCCAATGTGGTCGATGATCATCTAATGGAAATCACCCATGTCGTGCGGGAAATGAATATCTTTCATCGGCGCCCAAATACAATCGACTCTACGAGGCCTTTGGGTGGGAGGTGCCTTTGTATGTGCATTGTTCGTTGATTACCAACGAAGAGCATCAAAAGCTGTCCAAGCGGAGCGGGCATTCGTCCTTTGAGGATTTGAAGGAGCAGGGATTTTTGCCGGAAACCATCGTCAATTTTGTCGCGCTGTTGGGCTGGTCGCCCTCTGACAATCGGGAGATCATGTCTCTTGAGGAATTGGTGGAGGCCTTCGATTTTCATCATATCAACAAAGCCCCAGCCGTATTTGATATGACAAAGCTGGCGTGGATGAACAGCGAGTATATCAAGGCAATGGCGCCGGAGACGTTCTATGAAATGGTAAAGCCTTATTTGACAGAGACGATCCAAAAAGATCTCGACCTTCCCCGGATTGCTTCGATGGTGCAAAGCCGGATCGAAACCGTGTTCGACATTCGGGATATCGTTGATTTCTTTGAGGAAGTGCCGGATTATGATATAGCGATGTATGGGCACAAGAAAATGAAGACCACGCCGGAGAGTTCGCTGTCTCTGCTGCGGGATATCTTGCCGGTCATTGAAAACGCAGATGATTTTTCCAACGATGCGCTCTATACGCTTCTGAAGGATTACGCCGCTTCGCATGAGAAGAAAAACGGATACGTGCTTTGGCCGATCCGTACGGCGTTGTCCGGAAAGCAGACTACGCCGGGAGGCGCGACCGAATTGCTCGAGATTTTGGGAAAAGAGGAATCGCTGCGCCGGATGAGAGCGGCCATCGAAAAGCTGAGCCTTGCGCTGGAAGGAGACGCAGATGCTTGACCGGGCTCAGCAGCAAGCTATCCGCCATGTCTACGGCCCCTGCCTGGCTATTGCCGGGCCGGGGGCCGGAAAGACCCACGTTTTGATCCGGCGGATCGCGCATCTGACACAGGATATCGGTATTCCTCCGGATCAATTGCTGGTGATTACCTTTACCAAGGCGGCGGCTTTGGAAATGAAAAAACGGTATCTGCAGGCTGTGCCGCCGTCCTTTTCAGGAGTCCATTTCGGAACGTTTCACTCCATCTTTTTTTCTATTCTAAAGGAGAAAGCATTTTTCTCCGGTCAAAATCTTTTAGATTCCCAGACAAAACGCTATATTATGAAAACTGCTTGCGAGAAGGCGGGGGTGGATCCTACCAGAATCCCGGATTTTTTCTCGCAGATTGACAGAGACATCAGTTTTCTGAAAAATACCGGCAGCGCGCTTTCACAGTTTGAACCGGCCGGGGTCTCGCGGGAAGAGTTTCGGGTTCTGTTTGAGACGTACGAGACGATGCGGCGGGATTTGCGCAAGCTCGATTTTGACGATATGCAGTCGCAGGTCAGGGAGTTGTTTGTGAAGGAGCCGGAGGCGCTTGCGTATTATCAGAAACGATTTCGTTTTTTTCTGGTCGATGAGGCGCAGGATATGAACCGTCTTCAATACGATATTCTGCGGATGTTTTTGACGCCGCCGTACAATCTGTTTCTGGTCGGGGACGATGACCAAGCGATTTATTCGTTTCGTGGGGCTAGGCCAGAGCTGTTTTTGGGCTTTCAAAAGGATTTTCCGCAGGCGAAGATCGTGTCGCTGGCGAATAATTACCGTTGCGACAAGGACATTGTGAAAGCGGGATTGTCATTGATTTCTGCAAACGCCGTGCGATTCCCCAAGAACCTGGTTTCTATCAGTCAGTTGGAGGGGAAGATCCGGTTTTTGCCGTTTCAGAATGAGCGGGACGAAGCGAGCGGCCTTGTTCGCTTGATCAAGCTAGAAAAGCAACGGCAGCCTGACAAGTCAGTGGCTATCTTGTACCGAAATCATGTGAGAAGCCAACTATTGCTCGCAGAGCTCGAAAGGGGAGGGCTTTTGGGAGAGGGAAAGCGAACGCATAAAGACTGGTTTGACGAGCCCTGCGTTCGTCTCGTTGAGGACTATTTGAGCGCGGCAGCCTATCCGCCCAAACGGGAGGTCATTCTTCGGATCTGCAACAAGCCGCAGCGTTTTCTGCCGCGGAAGGGGTTGGAGGAAGAGGTCGTGGATTTTGAGAAATGGGCTTTCTGCCAGACGGATCATCACGCCGCGGCACGAATACGTTTGCTAAGGCAGGAGCTTTTTCAGATTGCGAAGCTGCCTTCTGTGGCGGCGATTTCCTATATTCTCTACAAGATCGGCTGCGCGGCATTCGCAAAAGAAGCCGGGATGTATAATGACGCGGC
>JAFUXY010000082.1 GCA_017477005.1 Lachnospiraceae bacterium
ATGAACGATATGAAGGCCGCATCGAAGGGACAGCAGATTGAAGGTAATGTAGACCTTTCCAAGATCGACCGCGTGGTCTTCGCCTGTGACGCAGGGATGGGTTCTTCGGCGATGGGCGCTTCGGTTCTGCAGAGGAAGTTTGAAGGCGTCGGTGTCAACGATGTGAAGGTGGAGCATTATTCTGTATCAGAGGTGCCGACGGGAGTGCGGTACGTGGTCTGCCACCAGGATCTGGTGGAGCGGGCGAAGAAGAGCGCGCCGGGCGCAAGGATCGTGACCATTACGAACTTTATGAATGCGCCAGAATACGATCAGATTGTTGGAGAGATCGCGGCGGCAAGGTCGGGCGTAGGCACGCCTTCCACAGCGCAGCAGACGGTGGCCAAGGCTTCTGTTTCTTCGGACAGCAAGGTGCTGCTTAAGAAAAACATTATCTTGAACCGACCGAATATGACAAAGGAAGAGGTCATTGCGGATATTGGCCGGATCATGGAGAGAGACGGCTACGCAACGGCAAATTATACCAAGGCAATGCTTGAAAAGGAAAAGGTGTTTAATACAGCGATTGGAAATCATCTGGCCGTGCCTCACGGGATTGAAGAGATGCGCAGTGAGATTCTGGGTTCGGGACTGACGATCTTCACCTTCCCGGGCGGAATTGACTGGGGTGATGGCGAAATTGTGAAGCTGGTCGTAGGTATCGCGTCCACCGGGGATGAGCATATCGAAGTGCTGGGGCGGATCGCGGAGGTTTGCGAGACCGAAGAAGCGGTGGATAAGATTATGACAATGAGCGTGGATGAAGTGTACGATTTGTTTAAGAGATAAAGAGCGATAATGGCGGGGAACCGGCGGGCGGTCGATTCTCTACTGAAGAGAAAGAACGGGAGCAGGATACCATTACAAGAGATGGAGGAAAAAATGAAGACAGCGATTCAGTTTGGAGCGGGAAATATCGGACGTGGATTTATCGGAATGCTTTTGGCGAGAGCCGGATACAAGGTCGTGTTTGCGGATGTCAATGCGGAGCTGATTGACCGACTGCATCAGGACAAGCAGTATACGGTTCATATTATGGATGTTGAGAAAGAGGATGTGCCGATTGACCATGTGGACGGCGTGTTGTCCACCGGAGAGGAGATTATTGACGAGATTGCGAAGGCCTCATTGATCACGACGGCGGTGGGGCTAACGATTCTGCCTCGTATTGCGCCGACCTTTGCGCAGGGGATCATTCGCCGCAAGGAGGAAGGCTGCAAGGAATATTTGAATATCATCGCCTGCGAAAACGCGATCCGCGGCACATCTCAGTTGAAGGAGCATGTCTACCAGTCGCTGAACGAGGAAGAAAAGGCCTATGCCGATGAATTTGTGGGCTTTGCGGACTGCGCGGTGGATCGGATCGTGCCGCCCGGAAAGAATGAAATCCCGACCGATGTGGTCGTAGAGCAGTACCACGAGTGGGATGTGGAAAAGGGGCAGATCAAGGGCGAGCTTCCCGAAATTGCAGGAATGACGCTCGTGGACAATCTTGACGCCTATATTGAACGCAAGCTGTTTACTTTGAACACAGGGCATTGTATTACCGCTTATGTGGGGCGGCGCAAGGGCTATTCTACGATTGAGGAGGCCATTGGGGACAAGGAGATCTACGAACTTGTGTTTAAGGCGATGACCCAGTCCGGCGCGGGGCTTGTGAAAAAACACGGAC
>JAFUXY010000083.1 GCA_017477005.1 Lachnospiraceae bacterium
AAAGGAGTATATATCTTTGCACAGCAGGTAGACAACAAGCTCGACAACATAGCTTTCGAGCTGCTGGGCAAGGCAAAGGATTTGGCGAAGGATTTGGGCGGAGTAGAGGTGGCAGCCGTTTTGCTTGGCTCGAATGTGCGCGATTTGGCGGATCCGTTGGCGGAGTATGGTGCAGACAAGGTGATCCTGGTAGACGATCCCAAGCTGGAGACCTATCGGACGGAGCCTTATGCGCAGGCTCTTGCAGCGGTAATCAATGAGTGCAAGCCGGAGATTATGCTTGTTGGCGCAACGGCGATTGGACGCGATTTGGGACCGACCGTTTCGGCGAGAGTGGCGACTGGTCTGACGGCAGACTGTACCTCGCTTGATATTGGCAACTTCCCGCTCAATGGCACGCCGGGTGATGGCAAGACCAAGGAGAAGCAGCTTCTGATGACCCGTCCGGCTTTCGGTGGCAACACGATCGCAACGATCGCTTGCCCGGATAATCGTCCGCAGATGGCGACAGTTCGTCCTGGCGTGATGCAGAAGATTGAGCCGAACAAGGGCGCAAAGGCTGAGATCGTAGATTTCGACGCCAAGCTCGAAGAGAATGATCGCTATGTAGAGATCCTTGAGGTCGTGAAGGCGGTTTCGAAGACAGTGGATATTTCCGAAGCGAAGATCCTCGTATCCGGCGGCCGTGGCGTAGGCAGCCCCGAGAATTTCAAGATTTTGGAAGATTTGGCAGAGGCCATCGGCGGCGTGGTATCCTGCTCTCGTGCCGTGGTGGACAATGGTTGGAAGCCGAAGGATATGCAGGTGGGACAGACCGGCAAGACGGTTCGTCCGAACGTGTATTTCGCCATCGGTATCTCCGGTGCGATTCAGCACGTAGCTGGTATGGAAGAGTCCGACATTATCATTGCGATCAACAAGGATGAGACAGCTCCGATTTTCGAAGTCGCAGACTATGGTCTGGTTGGCGATCTGAACAAGATCGTGCCGCTGTTGACAGAGGCGATCAAGGCACAGGCTTCGGCGTGATAAATCAAGGTTAAGGAAGCGCTGATTTAATCATATTTCCTCAAAAACCTGCGACACGAAGTTAGTCCAATAGGACACACAAATCGCATAGGAATGCCCCTGCGGGACTAGCTTCGCGTCGCATTCGTGCTGCGATTTGGCGCAAAGGAAACGCTTTAATCAGCGTTTCCCTAAATTTTTAGCTCGATAGTGCATAGAAACAGGGCGGATGGTTTTCCGCCCTGTTTTGCATGTGCCTGAAGGAGAAGTTTATGATTCAAAAGTATCGCAATCGGATGGTGGACATAGGGATTGTGCTCCTGTTCTGGGGGTTGCTTTGGGCTGTCTGTGTTCGAATGGTCTCTTACACAGATATGACCATAGGAAATGAAGTAGAGGTGGTGGAGGCGATCCGTACTGCGATGCAGCACCGGTCCAAGGAAGCGACGGTGCGATTCCGTGCTTGGTCAGCGAATCAAGATAAGGTCAAAAAGTTAATGGATCATTTAGTAAAAGAAGCGTATCGGGAAAGTGATGACCCCAGAGGAGGGGATTATCTCAGGTTTCAAATTGGCGGTTATGAACTGCGACATACAATGGATCAAGGGTTATTTAAGTATGATTATACAATACGACTGTTGCCAACCCTTTATACAACGGCGGAACAAGAGGAAGAGGTAGACGAACGGGTGAACGAAGTGTTGGAAGAACTGGATGTCGGTCAAGGAGCTGGCGATTTTGAAAAGGCGCGTGCCGTGCGGGACTTTGTGTATGATACGGTGGAGTACGACGTGATTCACAAAAAACAGAAGGATAGCCATTTGAAAACCACGGCCTACGCTGCGTTATTCTACCATAGAGCGGTTTGCCAAGGGTACGCGGTGCTTGGCTATCGGTTGTTGAAGGAGCTGGGGGTGGATACCCGGGTGGTCACAGGAGAAGCAAGAGTGGATGGGAATTGGGAGAGGCATGCTTGGAATCTGGTATTCGTGGATGGAAATTATTACAATATGGATTTAACATTAGATAAGATTACAGAAAGCGATGCCTATTTTTTGAAATCCGACGATAGCTTTGCAAAAGACCACAGGCGGGACGAAGAGTACCGTACGAAAGTTTTTTATCAAAGGTATCCGATGGGAGAGGTGGATTATAGAGGGAGATGATAGCAACTTCGCTTGCTCGTCCAAAAGCGAAATTTTGACTGCGATGAATTGCGTCAAAACATCGTTTCGGATGGGCAACCGTACAGGTAGAAAAAATTTTTGTTGACAAGATGATTAGGCTATGCTAACATACCCTATGCCGTTAGGGGAGTCTAACGGATAAGGGGTAGAGAAATGAAGAAAGCATGGTTTTTGAGGGAAACACGAGTCAATCCGTGTTTTTCCAGACAATTTTTTCTGTTGTTCTTGATAACGGCGGTTGGCCTGTGTTCGCTTTTGGATGTGCCGGTGCTGGCGAGTGCCTATTACGACACATGGAGCGAATACAAAGAGGCGAACGGCGTTTCGGATTTTACTTGGAACGATGTCGTGGACGCAATGGACGAGGCACTTTCGGCGGCGGTGGATTCCTACAAAAGTGGGGATGCCGAGACGGCGAAAAAGCAGATTTCCGACGCAAAAAATGGCTACTGGGGCGCATCAGGGCTGAAGATCGAGATGCAAAAGCATCTGCCCAGCGCCAGCAAAAAGACCACGGAATCGGACTTTCTTTCTTGCAATTCCATTATCAAAAATGAGGGCTCGGCCGACGAGCTTTCCACGGCGAAAGACGTATTGATCGCAGATCTGCGGCTTTCGGCGAACAAATTGGACGGCGTAGAAGAAGAGACAGAGATCGCCGAGGAGACCGACACAGCTGCGACGGCGTTGT
>JAFUXY010000084.1 GCA_017477005.1 Lachnospiraceae bacterium
AATATCAGGAAACGAATTTATTCGTTTCCTTTTGCGCCGAATTCGAAATCGGTGAATGCCGATTTATCAACTTTTCGAATTCGTGTGCATGGTTTATTAGGCAATCATAAAATTCATTCCCTACATTATAATGAAAAGCCCCCTCAAAATCAAGGCTTTTCAAAAAGAACGGATGTGATGTATAATAACGCCGGAAGACGGAAATTGACGATTCGGGATAACTATTCAGTTGACTGAACAGTTACGGTTCGGGAGGAAACGAGCCATGATCTTAGACGAAATACAGGAAGGACTGTTTGAACGGCAGGACAAAAAATACCGCGATTTTCAGGCGAAACTGATCCCTACGATCGCACCGGACACCGTCATCGGCGTGCGGACACCCGCGCTTCGAAAATACGCCAAACAACTCGCCAAACACGAAGAGATCGATGTTTTTTTGAACGCACTGCCGCATCCTTATTTTGACGAAAACCAACTCCATGCGTTCATTCTTTCCGAAATGAAGGATTTTGCGCTTTGCATCGCTGAGGTGGAGAATTTTTTGTCCTATGTGGACAACTGGGCGACCTGCGATCAGATGTCGCCGAAGATTTTCAAAAAACACCGTCCACAATTGCAAGAATCCGTTCAGAAATGGATTTCTTCGGATCGGACTTATACGATACGGTTTGCGATTGGCATGCTGATGGAGCATTTTTTAGACGAGGATTTTGATCCGGTCTATCTGGAGATGGTCGCAAAAGTCCAATCGGAAGAATATTATGTCAATATGATGATCGCATGGTATTTCGCCACGGCGCTTGCGAAACAGTATGACCAGGCATTTGTGTACATCGAAGAACAGCGGCTTGCGCCGTGGACACACAACAAAACCATTCAAAAAGCGGTGGAAAGCTATCGGATCCGCGACGAACAAAAACAGCTTTTGAAAACACACAAGATTCCGCGTACCCGGGGTAGACAATGAACGAAAACCAGCGTGTGTCTGAATATATCGAATCGTATATTGACTTAAACGCCAAGCACCATGCGGATTTAGAGGTGGTGCTTTTGGGGTATGAAGAGTGCGAACCCGGACATTTTTTCGGTCCGATCATGCGCCCCTATCATCTGCTGCATTTTGTTACCGAAGGGGAAGGACTGCTTCGCTTAGACGGCCAGGAGTTTCATCTGCAAAAAGGAGATATCTTTTTTATTCCGGAAGACAAAATCGCTTTCTTTTTTAACCGAAGACATTGCCAAAAGATCCTTCGTTCCTCACAATCCAACGCTGGCGGAACGGATCAAATACTGTATCGATCTAAAATACGCTGAAAACATCCAAATTCAGGATCTCGCGCGTGATTTCGGCATTCATCCCAATTATCTTTCACAGGTCTTTTCTGACGCATTTGGGACTTCTCCCAAACGCTATCTGATGTCGCTCAAGCTGTCGAAAGCGGCGCATCTCTTAAAAACCACTGACTTGCCAATATCGACGATCGCCGGTTCCTTGGGCTTTGAAGACCCCCTGGCCTTTTCAAAGTTGTTCAAAAAACATTACGGCGCGGCTCCGTCCAAATACCGATGAAGTGTCATCGCCGACTTGCCAGCGCAATAGAAAAACCCTATCACGTATCTGTTTTTTCTTTCTCCAGAGTCTTAGAAATTTCCATATATCTATTAGAAATATCCATAGAACCCATTCCTCTCAGATGTTATAATTCTATTCGTAAAGCAACTGAAATAAGTATCGGGGGATGTCTATGAACGCAAACATACATTTCAATGGCACGATCAGCATAGGGGGAAAAGGTTGGTCGTTGTCGGGAATTTTTCCATATATAGATGGAGAACCGATTCATCCGGTCAAGATAGAAGTAGATGAAGAAAAGCAAGAGGTCTGTTATACCCTGAAAGAGCCGGGGACTTCTAAGGTGCCAAATGCCGACGATGCAAAGGCCCAGATTCTGATTCTCTCCATTGCTCCTGCCAAAAATGGACTTCGCATCTCCACCCGCTGCACTCTGGGAGAAGCAGTCCATGATATCGCACCTCTCGGTCGTGCGATTCTTTCCGGCCTTAGCCATGTCTATGCGCAGGGATTTGGAATGGAAGGTCCGTCTGGCTATTTTCCGATCACGGATGAAGCTCGTTTTTCCCACGGAATCGTTGGATTAAACGGAAAGGAAACCTCTCTGATCTGTTTCGCCACAGATCACCGGCATTATTCTACTCGATTTTTCATCCAAGAATCACAGAGCATTTTCGCTTCTCAAAGCACTCTTTCCGGCGGCTTCAATCTGGAAGGAACCAGAACCGGAGAGAGCGTGCTGCCCGATCTGATCCTTACAGAACAAGCGGACTTGATGGATGGTATGAAGCAGGCTGCAAGCCAGATTGCCTCGGAAATGGAAGCCAGGACATCGACTGTACCGGCCTTTCACTGGTGCAGTTGGTATTACCTCTACGAAAACATGGATATTTGTTATCTGAAGAAGTATCTGAAAGGGTTTCAAAAGGAAAAAATCGATTTTTCGACCATTCAGATCGATGCAGGATATACGGATCATATAGGCGACTGGCTGCTTCCAAATGATCGCTATCCCAACGGCCTGAAGGAAGCGGCAGACTTGATCAAAGAAGTCGATTATCGGGCGGGGATTTGGATCGCGCCGTTTGTCGTAGGGGATGGTTCGCTGCTGTATCGGGAGCATCCGGATTGGGTGGTTCACTGCCCGGATGGAACGCCCTATGTGCAGCACAAGAGCTACACTGAGCCAAAAATCTGGGGCAATACGGATTGTGATTATTATGTATTGGACACAACTCATCCGGATGCTTTTGCCTATCTGAAGAAGGTATTCCAAACGTATCGGGATTATGGATTTTCCCTCTTTAAGATCGATTTTCTGCTTTGGAATATGTTGGATTCTTCCACCATCCGGCGGTTTGATTCCTCAAAAACGTCGGTTGAGATCATCCGAAGCGTCCTATCGATGGTGCGGGAAATCGTTGGAAACGATGGATATATTTTGGGCAGTATCGCGCCGTTTATGCCGCTGATCGGACTCGTGGATGGGATGCGGATTGCCGGAGACGTCGGAGCCAAATGGTCGGATACCTACGGACCGCTCAATCTGCTGCAGGCGCTGTCCGGAGGGGTGATTACCACTTCTGATCCAGTGTTTGAAATGAGGCCGAACCGAAAGCAATTGCTGTCCTTTATCCGACCTGAAAAGGCGGTTGCCCCGGAAGTTGTTGGACTGTTGGAGGACGCGGAGGAAATCGTGCTCACCCATCGATTGGAGCAGGGAAACCTATTATTTTTGATGAATCCGACGGAACATCCGATCAAAGTCTGTGTGTCGCTGTCGGAGTGCTTCGGAGAACAGACGTGGTACTTTAGCCGTTGGAATCCGGCGGACGAGGTCTCTGATTTCAAAAAAACTCAGATGGTTGTGGAAACATTGAAACCACATCATTCGATGCTCGGATTTATTACGACAAAAGAACAAAAAACGAAGATCACCAATCTTTGGAAATGGTAACACCTCTCACAAGAGAGTGAACATACAACAAAAAATTAAGGAGGGTAATATGAAAAAGAGAGTGGTTGCAGGGTTGCTTTTACGATCTTCAATTCCAAAACTGAAATTCAGGAATATTTGGAGGAAGCCGCCGAGAAATACGGCGAGGAAAACAACGTCGA
>JAFUXY010000085.1 GCA_017477005.1 Lachnospiraceae bacterium
AATATTGAATTGTTCCAGGCCGGATCCTCCGGCAGAATTTGCGGACGCTTTCGATTTTGAGAGAGATTTACATACTTCCCATCAATGAAATAAATATAATCCTGGCTGATCGTGTCAAAATAAAATTCAAAACGATAATCCTGCCGCCCGTCGATATGATCGCTGCTCATGAAGACGCACTCATGTCCATTGATCAAAACAGGCTCGGCAGCAATGCAAACCGTATCCATAGGGGTCGTGATCTCGCAGTATTGCTCGAAAAAGTCCCTTGCCCTCTCGATCAATTCCTCTCCGCTTTCAGAATCTCGGTATTGCAGTCCGTCGTGGAGCGCCAGATTCCCATATCCATTCAATAGTTTCTCTTGGCATGCTTTTTGCTTTTTCCCGGATAAATATGTCTGAATGTACTGCAGGAGCATCGTGCGTTCTAAAGCGGTAATGGACTTGTCGCGATACGAAACATCCTGATCCACCCTCTCCATAATATAGTGAAACGCTTCGTTTTCCCGCCCAGCATTGGCCAGCACCGTCACATAAAGGCAGACAAATTCAAAGAAATCCGCCCCGGCCGTACGCAGGGTTTCGCAGTCATAAACCGCTTTGTCAAAATCGCCCTTTTGAATTTCGTTTTCAATGCGATCGTACTGCCGGACATAGACCATGATGCCTTCATCCAAAGCAGACATTTCCTTCAGCAGCGCAACGATTTTTGAATATGGGGTGCAATTGGCCGGTCGGTCAACGAACGAAATAAACTCATTGAGGATCCTTGCGGCTTCCTCTGTATCGTCCTCCAGATAATAACTTTTAGCCAACTCCAAATACACTCGTTCCCCGTCCCAGCCGTTGTCTACGAGCAGGTTCAGCCTACGTCGGGCAGCTTTGGGATTTCCGGCTTCGTTGTAGTCGATCGCTGCCTGAAGGGTGGCTTCTGATACATCGAAATGGTAATATTGTTCATAGAATTGCCATACCCGCAAACCGCAAAACGACAGCCATATAGCAGAGACTATGACCGCAATGAGATGAAGGCATTTTTCCTTCCGGTTTTTTCTGCCCTGCCAGGCTTGAAATGGAAATAAATTTTGCGAAACAGGAGAGGAATGTTCTCCTGGAGCTGAATGGATTCGGACGATTTTTTCCAGGCTTTCTGCGTCGCAGACAGGAATGGTATTTTCAGACATTTCACGAATCATAGAAGGGGTTGTTTCCTCCGTTAAAGGTAGACACGGAATGAGCGAGAATCTTTAATCTATTTTTAGGAAACCGATGTGTTCCTTTACAATATCAATCAACGGTTTGCTTATGCGTATGTTGTTTTGAAGAATGGCATTAACTGCATTCCAAACATCCGTTTTATTCATTAGTCCTTGGTCATATGCTCGAAGAAGCAATCCTATTGTTCCTACAACGGTTATGCCCAACTCAATTGCTGTCCGTCTTCCTTTATGCTCGTCTATTAGCAAAATATCAGCATGCTGTTCTTTTACTAGAATGATAGCTTCGCTTTCTCCTATATCCAAACCTGTGCTTTCCATAAGGTCATGGAGAAGAACAACAGCGTCTCGGAGAGGCGGCCGGGGAGGCCCGGCGAGGAAAGAATAGAAATCGATTTGCTCGAGCTTTTGGGCGTGTTCATGGACGAGTGGAACCTGGTGGCGCTCTGCGCGCTGGCGGGCGCGCTCCTGCTGAACGCCTGGTCGTACTTCCTGGTTCACCCGACCTACGAGGCGACTTCGAAGCTCTACATCGTGTCTGCGTCGAAGGACTCGATGGTGGACATCACGGATTTGAACTTGGG
>JAFUXY010000086.1 GCA_017477005.1 Lachnospiraceae bacterium
CTTCTCCCAGTTCACTTCGATGCTGGCGCTGTTGGAAGCGGATCTGAAGGCGAAGGGAATCGCCTATTTCAAGCTGACCGGGACGACCCCGAAGGAGCAGCGCATAGCGGATATGCACGCGTTCAACACGGGCGATGTGCCGGTATATCTGATTTCGCTCAAGGCGGGAGGGACGGGCTTGAACCTCGTGGGAGCGGATATGGTTATCCACTACGATCCGTGGTGGAACCTGGCGGCGCAAAACCAGGCGACCGACCGGGCGCATCGGATCGGGCAGGAGAAAACCGTGACGGTCTACCGGCTCATTGTCAAGGACACGATCGAGGAACGGATTTTGGAGCTGCAAAAGGCCAAGAAAGACCTAGCCGACGCTATTTTGGCGGGCGAGCAAAAGTCTTTGATGTCGCTTTCCAACGAGGAGCTGATGGAATTACTATAAGGGAGAAAAGGCATGGAGATGGAGAACTTTCCAATCTATATTCGGCGTACCAAACGCCGGTCGATCAGCGTGGAGATCACGCCTCGCGCCGAAGTGCTGGTGCGGGCGCCTTTGGAATATCCGAATGCGAAGGTAAACGCTTTTTTGCAGCAGCGGATCGGATGGATCGAAAAGCACTTGAAGAAGCAACGGGAGTTTTTGGAGGCTTATCCGATGCCAGAGCCCTTTTCAGACAGGGAACTGCGGGAGCTCGGACAAAAGGCGCTTCAGATCATCCCGCCCAAGGTGGCATCTTTCGCAGAGCAGATGCAGGTCGACTATGGCCGGATTACGATCCGCAGTCAAAGAACGAGGTGGGGAAGCTGCAGCTCCAAAGGAAATTTGAATTTCAACTGTCTGCTCGTACTCGTACCGGAGGACGTGCTGGATTATATCGTGGTACACGAGCTTGCACATCGCCGGGAAATGAACCATTCCAGGCGGTTTTGGAATATTGTCGCAGGGGTAATCCCTGATTACAAGACCAAAATCCAGTGGTTGAAGGAAAACGGCCGGGCGTTGATGGATCGGCTGGTGGAAAAAATTTCTTAAAAAAATGCAAAAACAGGACAAAGTTCGTCAAAGTATGCTATAATTCTGTCTTTGAATAGGGATTTTGTCGAAAGACAGTCCCAAGGGCAAAAGGCAAGAATCTTATTATGAGGAGGTATCTATATGCCATTATTCAAAAGCAAACAATTCAGTTCTGTGATCGAATGGGCCGATCCCGAGCCCGGAGTACTGTTCCATCGCTATGACAATGTGGAGCTTAAAAAAGGCTCTGTCTGCATCGTCCGCCCTGGACAGGACGTGATCATCCTGAACAGCGGCGAAGTCATGGGGGTTTTCTCCAAGGATGGCCGCTACAATGTGGAATCGGACATTATTCCGTTTTTGTCGACTATTGCCGGGGTGAAATTTGGGTTTGACACGGGCCGCCGGGTAGAGGCCCTGTTCGTCAATACGAAGGATGTGCTGCAGAATTGGGGCACCAGAAGCCCGATCAACATCGAATTTCCGGGACTGCCGGGGGGGATTCCGGTACGGGCCAACGGCAATTTTGTCTGTGCGGTCGACCAGGACAGCTATCAGGTACTCGTAGAAAATATTGCCGGTGTTCAGACCGAGTTTTCGGTGGAGGATTTGAGAGAGCGTCTGCTTGGTACGATTGAGCAATCTCTGATGGCGCATCTATCTCAGGAAGCAGGTACGGTACGCAATCTGCAGGCCAAGGTTGGCGAGATTTCCGGCGCGATTCTTCCGGAGGTTGACGCGGAGACAAAGAAATACGGAATCCGGATCAAGGATTTCAAGGTCATGAGCTTTTCGTATCCCGAGGGCGTGCAGGAAAAACTCGAGCAGGCGGCCGGTATCGGTCTTTTGGGCAACAATGTGGCGGCCTATCAGCAGGTCGCGCTCGCAGACGGTCTCCGCGAGGGAGGCGGTGCGGCTGGTATGGCCGGGATGTTCGTCGGCGCACAGGCTGGTATGCAGATGGGCAACAATTTTGTCGCGAATCCCGGACAGGGACAGATGCAGGGAATGGCGATGGGACAGGCAGCGCCCCAGCAGGGCGGAGCGGCGCCGACAGGCGGTGGCTTCTGCGTCAAGTGTGGGACAGCGCTTCCAGTAGGGGCGGCATTTTGTCCGTCTTGCGGCAACAAGGTAGGAGGCTGAAAATCGTTTCGGACGACTGCGAAGCTCTCGGATTTTTCAAATGAGTTTTTGGACAGGCGGGAAGTTTCGCAGGGCGTTCCGATTGGAGGTGAATGCGTATGAGATCGTGTCCGAATTGTGGCGGCGGTCTGAAATTTGATATTGCGTCCCAGGGACTGAAATGCCCGAACTGCAGCAGTGGATTCCACATCGGCGAGGTTCCAGAATCCAGGCAGGCCAAGGCGGACGGGGCGCTCGGAGCGATGATCTTTACCTGCCCGCAATGCGGCGGAGAGGTGTTTTCGACTTCGGAGACTGCGGCGAGCTTCTGCTCATTCTGCGGCGCCTCCGTGCAGTTGGCGGGTAGGATGGCCGACCAGCAGATGCCGGAGAAGATTGTACCGTTCAAGATTACCAGAGAGGAGTGTGCGGGGAAATTCCGCAGCCATGTGCAGAATTATTTCTTTTCTCCGAACGATCTGAAGGCGGACAATGCCAAGCTGGAATTTCGGGGAATTTATATGCCGTATTGGGATTACAAGGTCCACCAACAGGGGCATGTCCATCGAAAGTATGAGGATGAACACCGCAGCGGCGATTACCGGATCATTTCACACTATGATTTTGACTGGGATCTGAACGAAGATATCGATGAGATACAGCACGACGCGTCTACGTCCTTTGACGACGATCTGGGGCTTGCCATCGCACCGTTCAATCCCAAAGACAGTGTCCCGTTTGATTCAAGCTATATGGAGGGCTTCTACGGAGATGTAGCGGATACCAAGTGGGAAGACTATGCGGATTTTGCGTTGAACGAGGCCGTAGATTGTACGGAAAAGGCTATCGCTCTGAAGACCCAGGGGATCCGCACCGACCATGGGCCCGTTGGAAACGATGA
>JAFUXY010000087.1 GCA_017477005.1 Lachnospiraceae bacterium
CTGCTTGGTGTTTAATCTTCCCAATTACCACAATGCCTTTGCGTCCATCTACATGGGACGGTATCTCGCAGGCGTGGCAGCGGGTATGAAGTTGAACGAAATGATTGAGGCCGGGGAGTTTTCAGCAGAAGAAGCGAAGATGGGCTATGTAGGCGCATTTACCTATGCGGAAGTGATTTCAGGCTATACCAGTTTCTATTTGGGCGCAAAGAGCGTGTGTCCTACCGTGACGATGGACGTGACCTTTACCGGATCCTGGTATGACGAGACCAAGGAAAAGGAAGGCGCGCAGGCGTTGATCGAGGGTGGATGCAAATTGATCAGCCAGCATGCGGACTCTATGGGAGCGCCTACTGCCTGTGAAAACGCTGGTGTACCGGACGTTTCCTACAACGGGTCGACCATAGATGCCTGTCCGAATTCTTTCATCGTATCTTCCCGCATCAACTGGGCGCCGTACTTTAGCTATGTGATGGACTGCATTCAGAGCGGCGATACGATCGATACGGATTGGACCGGGACGATCGAGACAGATTCCGTCCAGTTGACCGATTTCAATGATGCGGTTGCGGCAGAGGGTACAGAGGAAGCGATCGAAAAGGTCGAGGAGGAATTGGTGAATGGAAGCCTTCAGGTATTTGATACGGCGAATTTCACGGTAGAAGGCGAGACACTGGACAGCTACGAGGCAGATGTGGATACCGATCCGGATTATGAGGGCGACACGGAAGCCATTATAGACGGAGCATTCCATGAGTCAGAATTCCGTTCAGCTCCCTACTTTGATTTGCAGATCGACGGCATCAATTTGTTGGATACTGCGTTCTGATGGGAAATGATTTTTTGCGGCGTGGGGAATAGGCCCTCACGCCGTTTTTTTTGAAGACATAGATTTAATTCCGAAAAAATTAGCAAAGAAAGGGATGGAATAGTGGCCGCAGACATACCGGTGCTTCGACTGGAGCATATCACGAAACGATTTGGAGATGTCGTTGCAAACGATGACATCAGCCTGGATGTACGGCAGGGAGAAATCCTTGCGCTTTTGGGAGAGAACGGATCCGGAAAGACAACACTGATGAATATGATTTCGGGGATTTATTATCCGGACGAGGGGACAATTTTTGCGAAGGGAAAGCAGGTCGAGATTGCTTCTCCGCGGGACGCTTTCGCTTTGGGGATTGGCATGATTTATCAGCATTTTAAGCTGGTGGACGTGCTGACGGCGGCAGAAAATATTGTTCTTGGTCTCGATGATGGAAGGAAGCTGGATCTAAAGAAATCAGCGAGACATATCAAGGAAATCTGCCTGAAGTATGGTTTTGACATCGATCCCGAAAAAAAAATATACGACATGTCCGTGTCGGAAAAGCAGACCGTGGAAATCGTCAAGGTGCTTTATCGCGGCGCGGATCTTCTCATTCTCGATGAGCCGACCGCCGTTCTGACCCCGCAGGAGACGGATCGTCTGTTCAACGTCCTTCGCAATATGAAAAGCGATGGCAAGTCCGTTATCATTATTACCCACAAGCTGCAGGAAGTCCTGTCGATCTCCGACAGGGTCGCTATACTCCGCAAGGGGAGATATATCTGCGACATGGATACAAAGTCCGCCAATGCGCAGGAGCTGACAGATGCCATGGTTGGTCGTTCGGTGAAGCTCAACATAGAGCGTCCCGTGCCGGTCAATCCAAAGCGGCGCATAGTGGTGAAGGATCTGACTGTGCAGGGCGAAGAGGGCGTGGAAAAGCTGAAAGGGGTTTCCTTCGAGTTGAGAAGCGGAGAGATCCTTGGCGTTGCAGGCATTGCGGGAAATGGTCAGAGAGAATTGCTCGAGGCTATCGCCGGTCTGCAGCCGGTACATAGCGGGGAGATCAAGTACGTTGAGGACGATGGGAGCGAAGAAGAACTGGTGGGAAAGGATCCATTGAAAATTATGGAAATGGGCGTCTCGCTGGCCTTTGTCCCCGAAGATCGCCTGGGCATGGGGCTCGTGGCGAATATGGATTTGACGGACAACATGATGCTGCGGTCGTTCCGAAGCGGAAAGAGCGTCTTTGCAGACCGAAAGCAGCCGCATAATCTGGCCGAGGACGTTGTAGACAAGTTGGAAGTCAATACGCCGAGCGTTTCTACTATCGTGCGGAAGCTATCCGGAGGCAATGTGCAAAAGGTGCTAGTGGGCAGGGAAATTGCGATGGCTCCGACCGTGCTGCTGACAGCCTATGCCGTGCGGGGGCTGGATATCAATTCCTCTTATACCATTTATGATTTGATCAACAGGCAAAAAAAAGCGGGCGTGGCGATCCTCTATGTCGGAGAGGATCTGGACGTGCTTTTGGAGCTGTGCGATAGGATTTTGGTTCTCTGCGGCGGTCAGGTGTCCGGTATCGTGGACGGAAGAACTACCAGCAAACAAGAGGTGGGAACATTGATGACCAATCTGGGGGGAGGTATCTATGCGAAATAGAGGAGTTCATTTCCATATCTCGAGACGAAATGATATCTCCTGGCGAAAAGCCTGGGGGATACGATGTGCTGTAATGGCGTTGGCTTTTTTGTTGTGTGGTTTGATTACTATGGCGGCAACCGGCTTAAACCCCATCAAGGTCTATGCGGCGATGATCGATGGAAATTTCGGGACGAGCCGCCGCTTTTGGATGCTTTTGCAAAACATGGCGGTGCTGCTGAGTATTTCTCTGGCTCTTGTACCAGCGTTTCGGATGCGATTTTGGAATTTGGGAGGCGATGGTCAGGCATTGATGGGCGCGCTCGGTGCAGCCGCCTGTATGATCCTGATTGGAGACAAGGTGCCGAGCTTCGTTTTGATCCTCATCATGGCCGTTGCTTCGATTGTATGCGGCATGGTGTGGGCGGCGATTCCTGCATGGTTTAAGGCAAAATTCGGGACCAATGAGACGCTTTTTACATTGATGATGAACTATGTAGCGATTCAGCTTGTGGCGTTCTTTGTCATTGTATGGGAGATGCCGAAAGGATCCGGGAAAATCGGTATTATCAATCAAAGCACGCAGGCAGGGTGGTTCCCTCAAATCGGGGGGAACAAATACCTCTTGAATATTTTGATCGCGCTGCTGATTACGGTTGGTGTCTACATCTATATGCGGTATTCCAAGCAGGGGTATGAGCTGGCTGTGGTGGGCGAGTCCGGATCGACGGCTCGTTATGTGGGAATCAAAATTCAGCATGTCATCATCCGTACGATGATGCTCTCGGGGGCGCTGTGCGGAATCACGGGTCTTTTGTTGGTGGGCGGCACGGATCATACTCTGACGACGACCATCGTGAGCGGCAGGGGTTTTACCGGGGTCATGGTGGCGTGGCTTGCAAAGTTCAATCCCTTTGTGATGATTCTAACAACCTTTCTCCTGGTTTTTTTGAAGGGTGGGAGCAGCGAGATTACCACGATATTTGGGTTGAATCAGTCGTTTGGCGACATTATTACAGGGGTCTTGTTGTTTTTTATCCTGGGTTGTGATTTCTTCCTGAACTACACCATTTCGATGAGCAAATCCGGAAAGGAGGCTGCCTGATGCTTGACTTTTTTATTCGCTTTATTCCTCGGGCCGTTGGGCAGGGTATTCCCTTGATGTTTGGAAGTGTAGGGGAGACCCTGACAGAAAAGAGCGGCAATCTGAATCTGGGTACGGCCGGCATCATGTATGTTGGCGGCATTTGCGGCGTGATCGGCGCATTCTTGTACGAGACAGGAACCGAGACGATGAATCCCTTTTTGGGAATAGCGATCCCTTTGTTTTGCTGCTTGCTGGGCAGTCTTCTGATGGGGCTTTTGTATTGTTTTTTGACGGTATCACTGCGGGCGAATCAAAACGTGACCGGTCTCGCTATGACGACCTTTGGCGTTGGATTCGGCAACTTTTTTGGTGGATCTTTGATCAAGCTTTCCGGAGCGGATGTGCCCTCCATCGCCCTGTCCAAGAGCAGCGGATTTTTTGCGGCAAAGCTGCCTTTTGCAGAGCGGCTTGGATGGTTTGGGAAAATCTTTCTTTCTTATAGCTTTTTGGCTTATGCGGCCATCGTCATTGCGCTTGCCGCATCGTATGTCATCAACAAGACAAGGGTGGGGCTGAATCTTCGCGCGGTGGGCGAGAGTCCGGCAACGGCGGACGCTGCGGGCATCGATGTGATTCGGTATAAGTATGCAGCTACCTGTATCGGTGCCATGATATCCGGATTGGGCGGTCTGTATTATGTGTTTGATTACGCCAGCGGTGTTTGGTCGAACGATGCGTTTGGAGACAGGGGGTGGCTGGCTATTGCGCTTGTGATTTTCACGATATGGGAGCCGATTCACAGCATTTGGGCGTCCATCGCCTTTGGGGGATTGTACATCCTGCATATGTTCATTCCGGCGGGAACCAATCTTGCCATCAAGGAAATTTACCAGATGGCGCCGTTTTTGGCGACAATCTTCATGCTGATTCTGACATCTATCCACAACAAGAAGGAGAACCAGCCCCCAGCCAGCCTGGGCCTGTCTTATTTTAGAGAGGATCGCTGAGGTGGTTGAAAATGAAGTTGATATTTGAAATGGTAAATACGGATACGGGAGAGTATATGGGTACTGCATCCAGTTCGGGTCAGTTATACTAGTTAAACTTATTATTTGCCGCAGGCAAATGATTTAGTTTAACTGCATATACCGTGTCCGGAAATTGCAAACGGCAACTAATTTCGTTCGCGAGTATAAAAGACCGGTTCGACCAATCTGACGCACGGTCGGTGACGATTTATCCTATTGGTTATGAGGATGAAAAATTTGTGGCGGATAGGAGTACGCCGTTGAGGGAATGGAACAAATATTCCGCTGAAATGGATGACTGGGTAAACTGGTTTTAGGAATTAAGGAACTACGATTAAATCAGTGCTTCCTTAACAAAGTTTCTTGGTTCCGGTGGAGAAACGATGGAGATGAAAGATGGAGTGAAGAAATATGGACAGATATATAGGCGGGAGGACTTACAAATCCGCTTACCGTAATAGAGCAGCTTACCTATCTGATTTTTATCCGTTCTTTGGATGAGAAGGAAGCGGAACAGGAGAAGTTTGCGGTTGTTGCGGAGACTAGCGAAGAACACATATTTCCTCAGTCAGCCATAGGACAGTCTATGCGATGGAGTCAGTTTAAGGACAAGGATCCTCAGGTCATATTTGAAACGGTACAGAATTTTGTGTTTCCAGCCATTAAATCAATGAAAGGTGGGAAACTCCCGGACTTTACAGAGGATGGAAAAATAAAGGTGGAGGAAACGGAAATGGAGGATGAGGCAGAGGACATGACCGCTTTCTCCAGATACATGAAGGATGCTATTTTTTTAATTCCTACACCACAGGTGCTGCAGAAAATCATCACCGGACTGGAGGATCTTTACATCAATGATCTTGAAGGGCGGGATATGCAAGGGGACTTGTATGAATATATGTTGGGAAAATTGTCTACTGCAGGGCAAAACGGACAGTTTCGTACGCCAAAGCATATTCGTGAGATGATGGTAAAACTTGTAGATCCCCAGCCGAAGGAACTGATATGCGATCCAGCATGTGGCACGACGGGGTTTCTCGTTTCTTCGAGTGTGCATATCAACGA
>JAFUXY010000088.1 GCA_017477005.1 Lachnospiraceae bacterium
ATACAGGAGCTATTTTCTCAGATTATGTCTATTTCCCGCAAAAAGCAGTACGGGATTTTAGCAAAAGAGGGACAGAGGCAGGACGAGGATGGATTTGAGGCCGTCGAGACACTGCCGGCGTCGGAAAAGGGGATCGTCTACCAGGGCGTAGAAGGCGCCTACAGCCAGATGGCCGTGCAGTCTTTTTTTGGCAGCCAGACAAAATCCTTTCATGTGAAGACCTGGCGAGACGCGATGGAAGCGCTCAAAAACGAGGAAGCGGATTATGCAGTGCTGCCGATCGAAAATTCCACGGCGGGGCTGATCGCTGAAAACCACGACCTTTTGGTCGAATATGAGGTCTGCATTCTTGGTGAGCAGATTGTTGAGATCAACCATGCGCTGCTCGGACTCGTGGGCACTTCGCTGTCCGATATCCGAAAGGTGTATTCGCACCCGCAGGCGATCCTGCAATGCAGCGGCTTTTTGCGCGCGCATCCGGAAATAAAGGCGATCAGTTTGGAAAATACCGCGCTCGCTGCCAAAAAAGTAAAGCAGGACGGCGATTTGAGCCGCGCCGCTATCGCCGGAGAGATCAACGCCGAGCTGTACGGGCTGTCGGTCTTGCAAAAGGCCATTCAGGATGTCAAAGAGAATAAAACCAGGTTTATTATCGCGGCCAAAAAGCGTTTGTTCAAGCAGGATGCGACCAAAATTTCCATCTGCTTTGAGCTGCCGCATGAGTCTGGATCCTTGTACCACGGTCTTTCGCATATTATATTAAACGGGCTGAATATGACGCGGATCGTATCTCGTCCGATACCGGATACCCCCTGGCAGTATCGGTTCTTTGTAGATTTTCTTGGGAATTTGCGGGAGGAAGCGGTCAAAAACGCGCTGTTTGGTCTGCGGGAAGAGACAATAAATTTGAAAATATTAGGGAATTATTGATTTCCCCAAAAGCGAGGTTGATTGCCATGAAGGTTTATGCATCCATTCATGTCGGTTCGTTTGGGATCAGCTTGAAGGTGTTTGAAATTGTAAAGGGAAAACGGGTGCGCCAGATCGATGAGAAACGCAGGCGGATGGATCTGTCGCAGGATATTTTGCTGCACGACAAGCTCTCCAGGGAGCATCTTCTCGAGATCATTGACACGCTGCGGGATATGAAGGAGACGATTCTTTCGTACAAGGCGGACGACTTCGATGTCTATGCCGGTTTCGCGCTGCAGTCCGCCTCGAATGCGCAGACGTTGATCGATCAGGCGGCTTTGGCGACAGGGATGCAGATTCAGATCTTGGACAACTCGAGGCAGCGTTTCATCGTCTATAAAGCGCTGTGTTCGATGGAGCATTTTTCAGAGCTGGTTTCGGAACTGACCGTAATCGTTGACGCGGGAGGGAGCGGCGTTCAGCTCACGCTGTTTTCGGATGGAAAGCTGCTGCATACCCAGCATGTCTATCTGGGCGCGACCAATATCTGGGACAACCTGCGCAAGATCCGCCAGAGCGCGGATTCCAGGGAAGCATTGCTTAAAATGCTCTATGCGGAAATAGAGAGCTTTGCGGATACCTTTCTCGGAGAACAAATTCCGAAACGGCTCATTATCATCAACAATCCCATCGTCAGCATCAAACGGGCGAGACTCGAGAAAAAAGAAGGATTTTTTTCGA
>JAFUXY010000089.1 GCA_017477005.1 Lachnospiraceae bacterium
CAACAGCGCCAGATCCACTTCTTCATCAAGCGGCGCTTCCTTCGGGATGGCGGATGAAAAGATGGCAAGTCGTTCTTCCCTATCCGGTTCAGAAAATCGCAGATAATATTTGAAACGGCGTATAAAGGCAGGATCGAGCCTTCCCTGATTGTTGGTGGCTAAAATGCTGACGCCGTTGTAATCCTCTATGCACTGCAGCAGCAGGGAGGATTCAATATTGGCGAACCGCTCATTGGCTCCGGTCGCCTCGACGCGCTTGCCAAAGATCGCATCGCCCTCATCAAAGAACAGAATGCAGGACATTCGTTCCGCTTCGTCAAAAATTTGCTTGATATTCTTTTCCGTCTCGCCCACGTATTTGTCAATGACTTGCGACAGATCGATCCGATATAGCTCCATTGAGAGCTCATTGGCCAGTACCCGCGCGGCCATCGTCTTTCCCGTGCCGGGAGGTCCCGCAAACAAACAGGACGTACCCGCTCCATAGGGGATGGTTTTTTGGAAATTCCATTCGCCCATGACGATATGCCTCGTTTTCACGCAATTACAAATATCGGAAAGCAGCGCCTTTTCTCTATCTTTGAGTATCAAATCGTCCCATTCGAATACGGGATCCAGGCGCACGGCCTTTTGCCCAAGTCCTCCGGGAAGCTGCTCATAGCATGCGCCATACAGATCCTTTTTTGTAATGCTATCCCCTTCGGCGATACCGGATACGACCTCTTCTTTTGCGTTTTGCATAGCGCCCGGTGTCAGAGCAAAGGTATTGGCGACGGAAAAAAGATCGACATCTTCCTCCAATACCTCATCCCGGAGAAGCTCCTGCCACCAGAGAAAGCGTTCTTTTTCGGTCAGAGAAGGAGGGGAAATTTTTGCGCACCAGGAAAAAGCGGAGGGCTTTTCCTCAGAATCCATGACAAGAAACAACCGCTTCACATCGTCAAGAATTTCGTCTTTCAGAAAAGAATCCAACTGCTTTTTTGTATCGTCATCCAAGGCCGCCATCCCTTCTATGGCGAGCCATCGGTCAAGCAGGACGCATTCCCGCAAGGCAAGAAGTATGGTCTGTCGTGCTTCGGAAGGATCCCCGGAAAGGTCGCAAAAAACTACGGCTTCCCCCCGCTTGGAGGCCAGCTCTTTCAATAGTAAATGCTTGCCGCTTCCCTCTTTTCCCCACAACAGTACGGCGCGATTTGCCCCATCGCAAAACGCCTCCAGCCTGCGGCGTGAATCCGCAAAGAATCCCAATAAGGTCTGGGGGAAGGGCTCTTCATTCTCCGGAATGAATATGGAAAGCTCCGGCAGGCTGACAGGATTCCATCCCAATAAAATATCCACCAGACGCTCATCTAAAATCAGTGGTTCATGGGCCGCGTCGTCCGAAAAACGCAGCGCGGGAAACAGAAGCGAAAAGCTGCGCTCATAGCCTCTCGCAGACAGGAAAGCACCAAGGATTCCTATGTTTTTAGGGAGAAGCAGATCAAAGATCAGGGATGCGAGCGTATGCATTTTTTTGGGTTTGGACGAAAAGGCATCCCTGTCCCATCGCTCCGATAGAAGAAGAGCGAGGGCGGCCCGATGGAAATCATCACCCCCGATCCGGTCGAGGCAGCGTTCCATCCGGGGCAGCCTGTCCGCCGCCTCTGTCATAGCGATCCGGCTGTGGATCTGTGCTGCCTTTTTCAAACGCGCCGAATCCTCTTTCTGCTGACA
Source organism: Lachnospiraceae bacterium (assembly GCA_017477005.1). GTDB lineage: Bacteria > Bacillota > Clostridia > Lachnospirales > Lachnospiraceae > RGIG4930. The sequence continues at coordinate 1,714 of JAFUXY010000089.1, forward strand.
GATTTTTGTGTATTCGATCAGATCGCTTAAATATTCTTCGTCGTCCAGATAGGCAATATCCGAGTAATCCATATCCTTTTCCGCCCTGTTCATAGTCGATATATGGTTCGATCAATAGTCATAGTGAGAAATATTCTACCACAAAGGAGCCTGGAAAACAAATACGAAATGCTTCGGATGTGCCTGCGGCTTGGTCTTGAAAACTGTGAAATATTTACAAAAAAAGCTTCATGTTTA
>JAFUXY010000090.1 GCA_017477005.1 Lachnospiraceae bacterium
AGACACCCGGCAAAGATTTCTATATCAATAGTTTCTTTTGTCGGGTGTTTTTCTGTAGTTGTTGGCATTGATTGGCTCATAAAGACTCAAACATTCCCTTTTATGAAATCCTCAATCTGAGCGTATATCGTATCCATCAGGCGGAGGCGTGTTTCGACACCAGCCCATCCGATATGCGGGGTGATAATGAGCCTGTCGGAGTCTTTTATTCGAAGCAGAGGATTGTCTGGGGTCATTGGCTCGGCAGAGAGCACGTCCAAACCGGCCCCTCCGATATGGTGTTGTTCGAGAGCCAAATCCAGAGCCGCTTCGTCTACGACAGGTCCGCGGGACAGGTTCAAAAGAATGGCATCCTCTTTCATTTTGCCTAGAGCGTCTGCGTTGATCAGTCCTTCTGTCGCCGCTGTTAAAGGGCAGTGCAGGGAAAGAATATCGCTTGTGGAAAGCAAAGTATCGAAATCGACTTCGGGATAAGGCTCCGGTCGCTTGATCCCGCTTGTCGAAAAATACTGTACGTGGGCGCCGAAGGTGGACGCGATCTGTGCAACGCGGTGTCCGATCGCTCCAAGTCCAATAATGCCCCAGTTCTTGCCGTTTATTTCGCGGAACGTATTTTCAAAATGCGAAAAAGTCCTGTCGCCAACGTATTCGCCGCTCTTCACATATCGATCATAGTAGGCCATATGCTCCCACAGATAAAACAACAGAGAAAATGTAAGCTGCGCAACGGATTCGGTCGAATAGCCAGCAACGTTGCGCCAGGCTATTCCCCGCTTCCCCAGATAATCCAGATCCAGATTGTTGATGCCGGTAGCTGTCACGCAGATCAGCTTCAGATGATCCGCAGAACCAAGAGTCTGTTCATTCATCGGAACTTTGTTCACGATCAGGATATCGGCATCCTTCACCCGATCTGGCGCTTCATCAGGATACGTGAAATCAAAGGTAATCAGCCTGCCAAATGTTTCGAATTTTTTCAGATCTATGTCGTCTCCGATGGTTTTTCTGTCTAAAAAAATAATATTCATAAAATACCCCTTTTCAAGAAGAAGGAATCGCTGATACGGTTGTCAAGTACAGGTCGATTTATTATAATAGAAAATGGCAATAATAGGAAGTCCAATCAATCAAAAGGAGGAAAATTTATGAAGCGTAGTTTAGTGACAAGATGGGGATGCGGAGTATTGGCAGCGGTTCTGGCGGTCGGCACGGTGATGGTATTGCCGAAAGCGGGAGAGCAGGTACAGGCGGCTTCGAAGGTTTCAGGCACCTACACGGAAGTGGTGGAGGGCTTTGACTGGGGACCGGGAGTCACCAAGCTGGTACTGTCCCTGAACACCCCCATACAGGCAAACAGCAAGGGAAAGTTGGACAAAAAGGCCTTTTCTGTTGTTACGACAAAACAGGGTTACAATGATGACTATTCGCCGACAAAGACAACCGAAGACAGGATTGTGACTGGGGCCTATACGTCGGATCAATCAGGAAAGCTGGTGAAGGGGGTTTCCAAATTTGTTACCTTGGAGTTGGAGTGTTCGCCAAGTGAAGGGAATCCGTTTTATTATTCTATGGCGACATCGCTCAACAACTGGTCGAAGCCTTATATGAACAAGATTACTTTGACAAGGAATTTGAAAATCAAAGGAACGACCCTCAAAAAGAAGTCGCTGTCGATCAAGGTGCGGCCCCAGGGCAGGATCTTGGACGGGATCGACGACACGTTCACACTCAATCAAAAATATAAAAGCGATGGGATTACACTGAGATATGCGTTTCATGAGTCGGATGTGAAGACTTCCCAAAAGGGAGTTGTGGTGTGGCTGCACGGCACGGGCGAGGGAGGAACGGATACGACGATCCCGCTTTATGGAAACAAGGTCACGAATCTGGCGTCCAAAAAAGTGCAAAAGAATTTGAAGGGATGTGACATTTTAGTGGTGCAGTGCCCGTCCCGCTGGCTTACTTATAAGACCGGTATTTCGACGCCGGACGAGGAGAATCCGATTGAAAAATATCAATCCGAATACACAAAGGTATTGTACGATCTGATACAAAAATATGTGAAAGTTAGTGATATTTCTTCGAAACGAATTTATATTGGAGGAGCGTCAAATGGCGGTTCTATGACTATGAATATGCTTCTCAATTATCCGAATGTTTTTGCGGGAGCGTTTTTCGCAAGCGAAGGCTATGCGGACAGATTCATTACAGATGAACAGCTTGATTCTATCAAGTATATTCCGATGTGGTTTGTCTATGCCGAGGGAGATCAGACAAACGATCCGGCCAAGACTACCAAGGCTACATACGATAGGCTCGTTGAAGCAGGCGCGACAGATGTTCATCTTTCCTATTATCCGAATGGCGTTGTGGACACTAGCGGAAAATACAAGGACGACGATGGAACGCCGCATAAATACAGCGCGCATTGGTCGTGGGTCTATTTATTGAATAATGAGTGCAGTGACCGTGGCGTGAAGCTCACAAGGTGGCTCGGATCTCAGCGAAAGACAAACTAATAGAATATTCGATGTAACTGTTCAGATGGCTGAGCAGTTACATCCATTTATTGGACAGATACAATGATTTTGTGATTGTACTTGAGGGGGATTCTATATGGGTTTTCGAGTCGGTGTAGGGAAGTCGGATTTTGAGGCTTTAAGAACGGCGGGCAATTATTACGTGGACAAGACGGAGATCATTTATGAGCTTGTTCACGATACGGACAATGAAGTGACTCTTTTCACCAGGCCCCGGAGGTTCGGGAAGACACTCATGATGAGCATGCTGGCGAATTTTTTCAGCGTCCGAAAGGACAGCAAGGAGCTGTTTGAAGGGCTTGACATCGCAAAGCGCGCGGAGTTCTGCCAAAAATGGATGAACCAGTACCCGGTGCTGTTCGTGTCGTTCAAGGATGCAGAGTCAGAGACATATGAAGTCGCATACTCTAAATTGATGACGATTTTAGCGGATGTTTGCAAGGCAAATCTACATATCGGTGAAAATAGTTCGATAGACAAGGATGACCGGGAAATATTTGCAAGGCTAAAGGCGCAAAAGGGAGCAGAAAACGATGTCCAGAATTCTTTGAAGGCGCTTATGCGCATGATGCATGCCGTCTACGGGAAGAAGGTGATCCTCCTGATCGACGAGTACGACGTCCCGCTCGCGAGGGCGAGCGAGAAGGACACGCCGGAGAACCGCTATTACCCCCGGATGCTCGACGTGGTACGGGGCATGATGAGTACGTCCTTGAAGGACAACGAGTTCCTGCAGTTCGCCGTCATCACAGGATGCCTGCGGATCGCAAAGGAGAGCATCTTCACCGGGACGAACAACTTCGTGTCGTACTCCGTGCTGGACGGGAAGTTCAGCGGGTATTTCGGCTTCTCCGAGGGGGAGGTGGGGAAAATGCTCGAGCTGGCGGACAGGAGGGAGGCGGCAACAGAAATAAAGGAATGGTACGACGGGTACCTGTTCGGCGACAGCCATGTCTACTGCCCCTGGGACGTGGTCAACTATGTAGCGGCCCTGAGGGACAAGCGGACGGCAAGGCCCAAAAATTACTGGAAGAACACGAGCCACAACGGGGTCCTCCTGTCCTTTGTCAAGAGGACGGACTTTGACGTCTCGGGCAAGTTCGAAGCGCTCCTGAACGGGGAGGCGATCTGCCAGGCCATTTCTGACGAGCTGACCTACGACGCGCTGCACTCGTCGGAGGGCAACCTTTGGAGCGTCCTCTTGATGACGGGATATATCACGAAGGCAGGCCCAGGCGGAGACGGAGAGGCTGTTTC
>JAFUXY010000091.1 GCA_017477005.1 Lachnospiraceae bacterium
AGTCGTCCCCTCTCCTCTCTTTTTGGCGCGGACATGCCTCGGAACACGGCGAACTGTGTAGATTTCCTCTTCCACGCCGTTCGTATGAGAAAAAACGAGCTCCACAAAAGGCCGCACATCCGCTTCCACAAACTGGCTCTGGAGCTCATACCCGTCTTTTTTGTTGGCGGACGAACCGGCTTCCCCGTAGAGCGCAAACACAATCGCATCGAAAATTGTGGTTTTCCCGGCGCCCGTATCTCCTGTGATCAAAAACAGGTTTTGATTTGGCTCGGAAAAATCAATCTGGGTCTGCTTTCCGTAGGAGCCAAAGGCCTGCATGGTCAGTTTCAAAGGCTTCATAATAATAATCCCCTCATAGGCCCTACTGTGCTTGTGCCAATGCCGTATTCACCACGTCAGAAAGCAGCTCTTTCTCCGAATCGTCGATGTCCTGCAAAAACGAACAGCACAATTCAAAAGGATTCATTTCCTGATCCAAGGTCAATCTGCGGGTGTAATCCACTTGTCGAACCGTCTCCCGGCGAATTTCCAACAAATACGGAAACGCCGCGCGAAGCCGGTCGTTCATATCGGAAATGTCCAGATCCACCCGATCCGTCAGGACAACCGATACATAATCCTCGCAGGCCTGATCCAACACCTCTTTCAGACTGCCGCGGATCAGACGAACCTGCCGCTTAGGATGCAGCGGGATCACCGACACATCAAGCTCCCCCTTCTTTCCCAGACAAACCTTCAAAATTCCCTTTTGCTGCCCGGCTTCGCTGACCGAACAGGCGTAGGGGGTACCAGGATAGCGAAAACGATCCTCTCCGACACGCATCGGTTTATGAATATGCCCCAGCGCCGCGTAATCAAACGGGGCGAGCGCTTCCGAAGATACCTCGTCGATGTTTCCGATCGTCCGTATTTCGGAGTCCATACGCTCCACATCCTCGGCCTTTGTCCCCTTCGGCAGATAGAACTGATGGCTCAAAAGGACATTGCGCTCCGCTGGATCTATCGTTTCTCTGCCGATCAGTCGGCGCAGGGTCTCGTCATAGGAAAACGTATTACCGTTTTCATCCGGGCCTATTACCGCTCTGACCATTGACGGCTTCACAAAGGGCAGCAAATAAAAATGGACAGCGCCGTATTCGTCCTCAAGCCTCACCTTTTCGATCCTTTCTCCGGGAAGCGTTGGCGGCTTTCCGATCATATGGATATGCTGCCGGGACAAAATGCTTCGAAACACATTGACCCGCGGCGCGCTGTCATGATTTCCACTGATCATCATGATCTCCGCTGACCCTGCCGCCTCAGAAAGCCGCGAAACAAAATGGTCAAAGGTCTCAACCGCCTCCGCGGACGGAAGCGCCTTGTCGTAGATATCCCCGGCAATCAAAATGGCATCCGGCTGTTCCTTCTCCACCTGGGCCACGATCTGATCAAAAATATACTCCTGATCCTCCCGCAGATCCCTTCCGAATAGCTTCAAACCGATATGTAAATCTGAAATATGGAAAAAAATCATACTCTGCTCTCAATGATTCAATAGTGCAATTGACAAATTCAGATATCCCGCAAAGGTGGTCCACAAGAAATAAGGAACCAAAAGCGTGGCCGCCATCGGTTGGAGCTTGCGGGACAAAACGATCAACGAAAGGATCATCCCCCACATCAGCACCAGCCAGAAAAACGCAACAAAAAACCGGTTGGCATTGAAAAAGATAGGGCTCCAGCAAAAATTGAAGACCAACTGCACCACATACAGCGCCAAAGCCGTCTTCTTTTTCCTGTGTCCGTCTTCGTCCGATACCTCTGCCACCAAAATCAGATAACTCGCTATTCCCATCAAAATATACAGGATCGTCCAAACTACCGGAAACAGCCAGCCCGGCGGAGACAGCGGCGGCTGTTTGAAGCTGCCAAACTGCTGCATAGCATCCGCGGTCAAGGCCGCAGAGATCCCTCCGCCAACCATTGGAAGCAGCACGCATCCCAGGCACAAAAATCTGTTTTTACTCATTTTCCTTTTCACATCCTTAAAACGGACAGGATCTTTTTCCATCCTGCCCGCTTTTTTCCTGTACTATTTGTATCTGTTCCGTCGCCTTGCCGCTATTTCACTTCCTCCAAAATCCGCTTCAGCGTTGACCAATCGGATTTCCGCCTTGCGATCTTGATCCTCTCGAGCCGCACCGCGTCCTCGCTCTTCAATTCATATTCTCCGAGCGTGGCGATCAGCGTATCCACACTTTCATCGTTCTTTTCGTCCAATACAGCCAAAAGCGCATGATAGGTATCCTGCAGCGTTTCCTCGGAAATAGGTGGGAGCTTGCCCGTACGCCCGAATCGATTTCCGAGATGCGCCTTGAGCTGTTCTTCGAGCTCCTGATA
>JAFUXY010000092.1 GCA_017477005.1 Lachnospiraceae bacterium
CCATCCTTTGCACCGCCTCCCGGCCCCATTCCTCCGAAGCCCATCTGCTTGGCGGCGGATTCCACCGGTTCTCCGTTCTCGTCTATGGTGCAGAGCATATAGTACGATTCATCCTCGCTCAGCACCCATCCATACACGCCATCGGCAATCCCTTTCGCATAATCCAGCTCTACATCGACAACAGCCGTCTCCTCGTCTGTATCCGCTGCCCCATCATCTGTATCCGCATTCTCATCGCTTGTATCCGCATTCGCATCGTTTGTATCCGCGTTTTCAACGCTTGCTTCCCCGTTGTCTGCTTCCTCTTCCACAGTCCCCCCGCTTTCTTCAGTTTCCTCTGCCTCTTGCATAGCCTCCTCCGATGCATCCTCCGTTGAACCAGAATCAGCCGGTGCCTGTGTTCCACATCCGGCCAACGCCAACATACATCCCAATAAAAGCGCTGCTGTTTTTTTCTTCATCTCTTCCTCCTGTTCGTTCATTACCTTCTATTTTCCTCTTGCCTTACCTATTCACCTTGCGTTATAATAGGCGGAAGTTGAGAACCAATATTTTCCACAATATTTCCCAGCAACCATTATAAATTCAAGCGAGGAACTACCCTTATGATTTCCACGAAAGGACGCTACGCGCTGCGGGTCATGCTCGATTTAGCGGAGCAGGAAACCGACAAATACACCCCATTAAAGGACATCGCAGCCCGCCAAAATATTTCCAAAAAATATCTTGAAATCATCCTCCGGGAAATGGTTTCGGGAAAACTTGTGGCCGGTGCCAGCGGCAAAGGCGGCGGGTACAAGCTGTGCCGCCAACCGAACGAGTATACCGTTGGCGAAATTTTGGAACGGATGGAGGGCACCCTGTCCTCCGTAGCCTGCCTCGCCGACCCCGATTATGAATGCGAGCGGAAAGCTTGCTGCAAGACACTTCCTATGTGGAAAGAATTCGACGCAATGACCCGCGCCTTTTTCTATGACAAAAAACTATCCGATCTGCTATGATCAGATCCACCCAAAATGCTTGCAGGCGAAATAAATCCCATCCTCCTTTGCGTCTTTGGTAACAAAACTCGCCTTCTTTTTTAGTTCCTCATGGGCATTTCCCATGGCGATCGAAGTCCAGTCGTCCCGAAACATCGTCATATCGTTGAGGCCATCGCCAAAGACAACCACATCCTCGATGCGGCCTCCCAAAAGCTCCATCATCCGAAAAATTCCGACGGATTTATCTGTCGGCTCTACGAAAAAATATTCCTTGTGGTAGCGGCACCAAGGCAAGGCGGAAAGCGTTTCGAGCTTCCTTTCCTCCCCCTCCAAACAGGCGATGTACACCTTGAAAATCGTATCATAATTCCTTGGATCCAAATCCTCCACCGTCGTCGTTTTCATATAAACATCGTTCGTGGAATGCATAAAACGCTCATCCGGTGCCAGACGTATCGTTGAATTATCAGGAGTGAACGCCCAGGCAAATCCCTTCTCCTTGCATTCGTCGATCAACGCAATGCAAGCCTCTCGATCCAGTGGCTTGATATCCACCAACTCATCGTCAATGGTAATCCCGTTTCCGCCATCCGATACCATATTCCGTATTCCAAAGCTGCGCATCACATCGACCGCCATCGCCTGCGCGCGCCCTGTGGCGATAGCCAGAAAATGTCCGTTTTCCTCCAGCTTCCGCAGTGCCTCTTTCGCAGAGTCCGGCACATATTGATTGCCATAACCCCCTACCAACAGCGTCTCATCAATATCAAAAAAGAAATATTTTTTCATGCCCCCTCCTTTTTTATTACAACTTGCTTTAGAACAAAAATTCCGCCAACACGCGATTGGAAATATCCATTCCGAGCTCGGTCAAAAAAATCCTTCCTCCCTCCATCCGCAGCAGCCCCTGCTCTTTCAATCTATCCAATGTCGCTTTATAAAAGCTCTCAATCGGCTGCCCAAAACACTGTTCAAAATCCTGTCGCCAAATGCCCTCTGTCATCCGCAGACCCAGATACATAAACTCTTCGATTTCATTTTTTCGCGACAGCTCATCCGCCCTTTCCCACATCGGCGAAACCGCCTCCTGCTGCGTCTGCAATTCCATTGCGTGCGCTATATAAGATTCCATATCCCGCTCATTCGCATAACGGACA
>JAFUXY010000093.1 GCA_017477005.1 Lachnospiraceae bacterium
AGGCCGTGGCGAAAAAAGAGCTTTTTTTCAATGGGATTGCCATGCTGGGAGAGGCGATCGATGCCATAAACGCGGTACGCATAACCATCCCCGCACAGGGTGAGGGCGACGCGCCGCAGGAAGTGGGCTTTTTCGATGGTGAAGAGGAATCACAGGCGCTTTTCGGGCAGCTTGTGGGCATCTATGAAAATCTGAAGCAACTGAACGAGGGTCGCAAGCTGACAAGCTTCCTGGAAGAGCTTTCGAAGGACGGCGGCGAGGAAGTCTTCGGAGAAAAAAAGGATCATACGTCGTGGACCGACGCCGTGGAACAGGCTAGGAGTGAAAACCGTCCGCCTATTCTGGGGCAGGATGTGGGGCTGCGCTTTGGCAGGATCGTGGCCAATTATATCGTGCGCTACGGCAAGGATCCAGAGGCAGCGACGTATCAGAAATGGACCGGTTCGGGCGCCAGAAACAAGAACCGGGAGCAGCAGCTTCGGGACATATTAAAAACCCCGCAGAAATCGCAGGATCTTTTTGACGCGATCGACTATTTTTATTTCAACGAACTGGGTGTGCAGGCCGAAGGAGAAAAGACCCGGCTTGGCGCGCTGGTGGCCAGGCTTCATTCGCTGCGCAGCATCGACGAGCTGGCGCTCTATCTCGAAAAGCTGCCCCAGGATCGGGCGAAGGCACTCTTAAAAGAACACTATGAGGACTGGGCAAAGGTCTTAAAGGACGACAAGGAAGAAAAAGCAAACCGGCAAAAGGAGGAAGCGCCCCAGAAGGAGGACAAGCCAAAGGAGCAGAAGGAAGAGGCGCCTCAAAACGAGGAAAAACCGGCGGAGCGGACGAAAGCCACGGAGCGGGAGCTGGCGTTCTTTGCTGAAAAGGAGCTCTCCTACGATGCGATTTTAGACGCATATTTGAACGACAACGAAACGACAAAGTCCGAGAGCGTCTACTACAGGGGCATTATGCAGGAAAAGGAGCTGGCTGGTGGAGAGGAAAAGCTAAAGGCCTTTGTGGACACTGGCGACCGGCAGCCCCTTTATCAGTCGACGCGGTTTTTTAATATCCGTCCGCCCATGCTGGAAGAGATTCAGAGAATTCTTTCCGCAGGCAGCCATTTTGCTTTTCAAGATGAAACAAAAAAGAACCGCAAAGAGGTGTCGGACTTGAATCTCTCCCTCTATGCGTTGGATGCGTTCTTGAAAAACAACGAGCCGACGAATGCCGCGCGGTTTTTGAAGGCATCGGAGGATCTTCTGCGAGATTTGAAGCTGGCGATGGAAGGCGGGATCTTCACAAACGAACCGGAAGCAAAAAAGGTGTACGATCAAATGTTTTCACTGGCAGCAAGGATGCTTGAGGTTGCAAAACCAGAGGCAATACGCGAGGCGCTCATCGCCATCGGCGAGAACCGCGCCGGGGAGCTGATCGGTACGGATGAGGATCTGGCAAAATGGATCGGAGCCTATACCGAAAAGCGCCTGCCCAAACGTGGAGAAAATGGCGAGGAGCTTCCGGAAGAAGAGGTGGTGCGCACGCCGCCGACCAGGCTTCCTGAGGGTCTGAGCTTCAAGTTTGGGACCCTGCTTTCCCGTCATATAGCCGAAAAAGGCAATCTGAAGGAATACCGGGACTATGTACGCTGGACCGGCAATGAGGCCGGTATCGACCTGACCTTTGACAGCAAGCTAAAAGAGTTGTTTTCAAGCGAGGAAATAATCCTTGCCGCCTTTTTGGAGAAGGGTGAGGCGCTTTTGCGGGATTCGGAAAATCTAAAGGAAGCGCGTCCGAAGCAGCAGGCGCTGCTTCAAGTGATCCGTCCTTTGGTGGAGGCGGGCGGTGTGGAGCTTTACCGCTTCTTCAAGGCGCTGCCGGAGGAGCTTGTGCAAACCTTTTTGTCCGATCGGGACAGAGCAAATGCTTATAGAGAGTGGACGGCGCTTGCAAACGGAGACCGGGAGCCGGACGCCGGGCAGATTGCGGATTTCTTTGCACTGCGCAGCTTTCGGTTCGCATCCGTTTTGGAAGCCTATATCGAGCGGAAGGGGACGCCGGAGAACAAAGAGTTTTTCCGGGAGTTTGCTGGCTTTACGGAAGAAAAGGGTGGAGCCGGGAAATTGGATACTTATTTGCGCGAGGGCGATGAGAAAAGCCTTTCAGCTCTCTATCGGAGAAAAGGGGACGAGCAGGGCGGCGCTTCCGAAATATTGCTTTCTTCGGTAGCGGATCGCTTGCGGGAGGATAGCCGTATTCTCTGGCAGGATCCCGAAAAAGCCCGGAGCAAAGAGGCCTTGCAATTGGAGCTGGCCCTGCGGCTTTTAGATACTATGTTAAAGGGAGAGGCTTCCGCCGATCTTGCGAAATACCGAAATGCAGTAGGCTTTCTTTCGGCGGCGCTGATGAGCGCAAGGGCGAAGCCGGGTCTTTTGAATGGTGAGGAAGCCGCCGCCGGGACGGTGGCTGGATTATCTGCGCTTTTGGAGATATTGATTCGTTTTGAAGAGGAACAAAGCATTGCAGATTACACAAAGACCCTGGCGCCGGAGCAGCGTTCTTTGATCGTACCCGAGGAAAATCGCGGACGCATGCTGTATTTTGGCCCTCTTGTTCGCCTCTATCTGGGCGAGTTTGGCGACGAAGAAAAGCTCGCGGCTATGAGGAGTCTGGGATGGGACAGGGAAGATCAGGCAGGTGGAGCGCAGTGGCGTCTTTTGCAGTTGGCTCAATTTGAGTTGACGGGAGAAGAAGAGCCGCTCTACGAAGAAAAAACAGAAGAGATCGATGGAAGAATACAAAATAAAAAGGCGCTGACTGAGCCGCTGCGTCTGTATTTGAAGCGGCAGAGCCGGATCGATCTTCAAAATGCGGAGGCAGCGGACTCTGTCGAGATGGGAGAGCTTAACCTGCGGGTGTGGCGCGTTGATGAGATCATCCGCGAGAATCATCCCACCAGCCTGCCAGTGTATAAAACGGCTGTACAGAAGTTGTTTTTGGCCTTTCAGCAGGCCGATGCGGCGGAGCTGTTTTCGACAGAGCACGGGCAGGAAGTCAAAAAAGAGTTGGCAAACTATATTTCTGCCTTGCAGGATCTGGGGGTGGATGAGGCGCTTGACGAGCTTATCACCAATCTTCCCCAGAACTATGCAGAAAAGGTGTTTGCGTCGGGTGCGGATTATGGCCTGTGGCTCGAGCGGCGCTATGAGCGTTTGGAGGAGCAAGGCGGACAGGCGCCGGAAGACGGAGACGTGCGGCAGAAAGTGCCGAAAGGGATTCCGGAAAACGTGGAGTTTCGATTTGGCGCGCTGTTGGCGCGGTTTGCGGCTCAGAAAGGAAGCGCAGCGCAATACGAGGCCGTCGCAAAGCAGGCGAACAATGAGGAAGAAAAGGAAACCTACGCAAAGAGAATTTTTGTGGCGTTTGTGACCACCAAAATGTCCGATCTCGTGCAAATACAGCGGGAATTCGCCTATATAAACGGGGTGCTTTTGCCGATAGAGGGAGAGAGCCTTGCCAAAGAAAAGTCGATTCTTGCGCTGATCGGCGAGATTGTGGGACCGGAAGAGGACAAGAGCAGGAATCTGGCGCGGTTCTTCCGCGGTCTGCATCCGCTTTTCAAAAAAGAACTGTTTTTGGCGGAGGACGGTCCGGCTGTCTGGAATGCCTATCCGCATCCCCAAAACCGCGAAGCGCAGGGAATCCAGATAGAGGTAGATGTACTGAGGGATCAGCCGATCCAATTTTCGGCGCTTTTTGCGGAGTATGTGGAGCGCAAAGGCACGCCGGAGCAAAAGACCTTCTACCGCATCAGTACCGGACTCACGAGTACAGGAGAGGAAGGGGCGGATGTAGACGCGTTTATAGAGCGTGGTGAAGGAGAAGAGCGGCTCTATCGGCCAAGGGAGAGGAATCAGTCTCCGGTGCTTCTGCCCGGCGTGCAGGAGGTTTTGCGGCAGCGCAGGGGGCGGTTTGCCTTGTCGGAGGAAACGATGCGCCGGCCGGAAATGGCCGAGCTTTCCCTGCGCGCTATGATCATGGATCGTCATTTGAAACAGAATATACCTGTTGGCCTGGCGCGTTTTTCGCAGGATGTGACGATGTTTCTTGCAGCGCTCTCCGACTGTAGCAGCAAAGGACTTTTTGAGGAAAGCGCGGAAGCGGCGGACGATGCGGAGAATCTGACTTCGCTTCTTGTGCGGCTGCAAATGCTGGTGAATGAAAACGAGCTGTCGTCGCTCTTGTCGGGGCTGTCGCAGGAGCGCCAGCAGATGGTATTGGGGAATGCCTATCCACAGTGGCAGCAGCGCCTGGCGAATCTTGAAAACCGGGAGGAAGGGGCCGGGGTGCCGG
>JAFUXY010000094.1 GCA_017477005.1 Lachnospiraceae bacterium
GGGAGGAAGCCCTGTATCACTACAATTATGACAAAAAAGGGCATCGGGTGCAGTGCGTCAGCAATCTCTACGGCAGTACGACGATCCAGTATGTCTACGACAAAAAGCACCGGCTGATCGGGGAATCGTGGGTTGTGAACGGCATCCAAAATTGGATGAACGCCCTCTATACCTACGACGCAAAGTCGCTGATCAATTCCTACAGCGAGAAATACATCGACGGCTATGCGGACAATATGCAGTTGATCACCTACGACAAGAGGGGAAATCTGAAGAAGGTCGAGTACGGGGATTACCATCTGGTTTTCACCAACACCTACAAAAACGGGCGGCTTGTCAAGCGGCTTGAGAACGGGACGCCGCTTTCCTTCAAATACAAGAAAATCTCCGTAGACCGAAAGTTGGCGGACAGGATCGAGCAGCAGCAGTGGCGGATTATCAACAACATCGTACCAGGGAATATCGAGTAGCGCGGAAACTATATGAATAAGGGGATGCCTATGTCGACTTGGGACGGAATACAATTGAACGAAGAACAAAAACAGGCGGTGGAGACAACGGAGGGATTCGTGCGGGTGATCGCAGGCGCGGGTTCCGGCAAAACGCGGGCGTTGTCGCACCGCTTTGCTTTTTTGGTCAATGTTTTGGGGATCATGCCAGGGCATATTCTGTGTGTGACCTTTACAAACAAAGCTGCCAATGAAATGCGGCGGCGGATCCATCGGCTGACCGGCGACAACGATACGGGCTATGTCAATACCTTCCACGGCTTCTGCGTCTCCATCTTGCAGGAGGATAGCTTTGCCGTGTCGTATCCAAGGAGTTTTTTGGTGCTCGACAATTCCGATATCAATGCGATGCTTTCGGCCGTCTACGAGGAGCGGGGCCTTGCGCTGCGGGATATGACCTTCTCCAAAGCCCGGGATATGATCGAGATGCAAAAGCTGTTCAAAAAGCCGGATTATTATTTGGATCTGATCGATATGTCCCTCGATACGCTGCGGGAAAAATACGAAAACGCAAGGCGTACGGACGATATTATTTTCTATGGGTATCTGTATCAGGAGAAGAAATGCTTCGGGCTCGATTACAATGATCTGATCTTGTTTTGTCTGCATATTTTCCGTACCAACAAGGAGATCGCCGCCAAATGGCAGAAGCGTCTCGAATACATTATGATCGATGAATTTCAGGACATCGATGCGCTGCAATATGAGCTGATGGAAGCCTTGTATGGCTACCATGGCAACCTCTTCATCGTGGGCGATCCGGACCAGACGGTATATACCTGGCGCGGCGCCGATGTCAAATATATTTTGGATTTTGACAAGGAGCATCCGGGTACGAAAACCATTACGATGATGAAGAACTATCGTTCGACGCCGCAGATTTTGGCGGCGGCCAATTCGCTGATCGACAAGAATCGGTTCCGGATCAAAAAGCAGCTCGTGCCGATGCGGTCTTCCGGAGAGAGCGTCCTCCTGGGGCATTCGGAGAAGCCCGAAGAGGAAGCGCAGTGGGTCGTGGATCAGATGAAGGCGCTGCGGGAGGCGGGTGAGCCGTTTCGGGATATGACTGTGTTGTACCGGGCGCATTACATCACCCGTCCGATCGAGCAAGCGCTGCAGGCGGAGAGTATTCCGTATCGGATCTACAGCGGCGTGCGGTTTTTTGACCGGGCTGAGATCAAGACCGCGCACAGCTATCTGCGGATGATCGCGTTTCGGGATGATCTGGATTTTTCCCGGGTCGTGAACGTGCCCCGCCGCAATATCGGGGAGAAACGGATGCGGTTTTTGCGGGAGTTTGCCGAGGAAAGGAACCTCTCGTTGTACGAGGCGCTGCGGCAAAACGTAGAGCTTGAATTGTTCAAAAACACCGGTGCCGCTTCGTTTATCCGGTTGATCGAAAGCGAGGCGCAGGGGTACGAGGATCGGCCGGTTTCCGAGCTGCTTGGCGAGGTGCTGCAGCGGAGCGGCTTTGAGCAATGGCTGCGGACGGAGGGCGACCAGGAGAGGCTGGACAATCTGGCGGAGCTTTTGCAGTCGATCTACGAATATGAAAGCTCCTGTGGCGAGGAGGCGACGCTTGAGCATTACCTTTCCCATGTCGCCCTCTTCACAAACAGTGATGCCGACGACGATTCCGACAAGGTGAAGCTCATGACGATCCACGCCGCGAAAGGGCTGGAGTTTGAATATGTATTCTTGTGCGGGATGAAC
>JAFUXY010000095.1 GCA_017477005.1 Lachnospiraceae bacterium
ATTTTGGGTTTTTAGACTGCTTAGTTTCTCTCCGGCTGCTTCCCTGCATTTCAATAGAGCCTCATCCATAGAACCTCCGGGCATATAAAACGAGGTCTGACCAGCCTTCGACAAACTGTATTGCGCGTTAAAATACTGAGCCAGCTCGATGCTTCTGTCACAGGCGTCGGTAAGGTCGTCATAGTGATGCTTGTCGCGGATCAATTCCCCCTCTTCTCCATCAGGGATCTGGCTTTGGTCGTCTTCAAATACTATCCAATCCTCGGCGTTTCTTACTTTCAACATATCCTCCGGATCCACCAAGGCGTCCAGGACGGTGCTGTGGGATGAGATGAAGGTTTGAAACAGCCAGCTGTATCCCATGACGAGCTCCACTCTGGCCTGCATATTCAAAAAAGCATTGTCATCCGCAATACCCAGAGTATACAATATTTTGGGAAGACTTTGCATTTCCGTCATGATCTGCAGATAATGATTGATCTCTTCGAAATGGGGAGCGATATCCGACATCTTCGAAAATTCCATTTTTTTCAGGTCAAAACCCATCACATAATCGACAAGCCCCCGGCTTTTCTCTTTCAGGTCTTTAATTTTCTCTGCCCTCTCCTTTTTATCTGCGGGAAGCGTCCCTATGGCATCCGAGCTTGAATACTTGAAAAGCTCCGCCACGCCGTTGTATTTCTTCACCTTTTCTTTTTCCTCATTGTCGCGGAACAGATAAAGAACCGCATTCGCAACGCGGTTTTCATTGATCTCACCCTTGTGCGCTTTCAAAAAGGCGGCTACATTGCTATCATGCTCATTCTGAGAGGCATAGAGCTTCTCCGGATCCACGGATTTTGCCTGTTCAAATCGGCTCTCGAAATTGGCCTCGATTTCCGCGAGCTTATTTTCCGGGATCTTTTTCCCACGGTGCAGCTCCCCGTAATATTTTTGGATCATCATCCGCCGCAGCGCAGGTTTCTCCCGCAGGATCTCCCAGTGCTTCGGAAGAGCCCTTTGGGCAAATTCCCGGGTGTCCTGAGATGTGTGCGCAGCTGAGTTGACCGAGCTGTTTACCCTTTCCCCGTGCCGATCCAGCCGAAGCCGCATACTCGCGCGGAAATGATCGATTCCGTCTTTCTCGATACTGCGGATTTTCTCCCTTTCACCGGAGTTTAGATCCAGCTGTTCCTGATAGTCCGCAGGAATTGGGTGTTTCTGGTTCGTGAGCTTTCGGTATTCCACAAGGAGAGAATTGGGGTCATCCCCCCTCTTGAATCGTTCGGTCTTTGCTGTGAACTTGTCAAAGCCTTTGAGAACGCTCACACCATTGTAATAGGCCACGTCTCTTTCCGCCTTCTTTTTTTCCTCCTCCGACGCCGTCGGATCGTCGAGTCTCCTATGGGCTTCCCCTGCTTTATCCGACAGGGTCTGGTCCTCGATCTCATTGGCAAAATCCTGATCCGTCAGGGCATATTTTTCATTCGCCATGATCCCCAGCTTGCACTGGGTTCTTGTCATCGTGGTCGTAATCAGATTGGTCCTGGCCTCAACCTCGTTGATGAGCTTGGGATTGATGGGGTCTTTCAGCTTGCCCAGCGCCACCAGCTTGCGATAGTTGTCGATCTGATGAGGCAGGTCTGTCGCAAAGGCGCCGAACATCAAGCGCTCGGCCGCGTTTTTCAGGAAATCCTCGCTGTTTTTATATTTCAGCTTGTTGATATCAAAATCCAAAATGACCTTGAACATCTTCTCTATCTCCAGAGCCTTCCGCTCGGCCTGCTGCGTGGTGATTTCTTCATCTACAGGAACAGAGAGTGTGAGCAGGCAGTCCACCATGGAGATCACGCTTCCTCCGTTCAAGGTATTCAACCAGACGGCTGATTCGACATTTTGGCGTTCATTATCCTTGAAGCTGTTGCTCCCGGTTATCTCCCTTGCGCTTTTTATCACCATATCGGACATTCCTTTATAGTAGCTATTGTAGCTATCCAGGATCTTCTGCGCCTTTTTGGTGCGTTTGATTTTCACCTTGTAGTCCTTTACGGCGTTTTTCTGCTCCTTGCTGCTCATCTGATAGTCTTCAAAAATTGCGTCTCGTTCCGCCTGGACTTTTTCTAATATCTCCTGCGATAGTTCCTCCTCCGGGATATTTTTCTGCTCCAGGCCCGCCGCCTTTTCCGCCGCTATGCGCTGCTGCAGGTTTTCCCGGGTGATCTGTTCCTTGGCTTCCTGCTCCAGACGCTGGTTCATATCCGCATACTGGAAAAAATAATTCTCCGTTTGCTGAAGATCTTCCCTGCGCTGCTGGATGTATTCCTGCCGTTTTTTCTGCAATAGTGTCTCATTGGACATAATAAAAATCTCCTTTCTTCGCCCTTGCGACCGTGCCTACAGTATAACACAACCCATATTTCCTGTCACGCTATGACAACGTCTCTGTTCTGCTTTGCATTATACGGATTTTTCTGCTGCCCTCAAGGGGGTGTGCCAGATTGTCAAACCCTTTTTCCTTATTTTTACAGACTTTTCACACCCTTTGAGGTATAATTTCGGTTGCGAGAATAAACGGACAAGTCAAATCCATAGTGAAGAAAGGAGCGTCTGAAAAATACAACCTTTGCGGACAGGGAATATTACTACTTCAAGGATCAAAAGCTGCTTGAGGCAAAGGCAGAGAAATACCGCAGGATAAGAGAAAGAACTATTCCAAGGACGCTTCCAAGGCGTATTCGAAGGTGCTGCGAAAAGAGCAGGCTTTAGATGAATCGAATATGACGCCCCTGCAGAAATACAAGGCAAGGGAGGAGATCATGCGCCTGCGCATGGAAGGCATGATCGCGGCAGCCAAGGCCAAGAACAAAAAAAATGAAGCCTACCGCGTCGGCAAGGCGAAGGTTTCCTGCCTTTCGACCATGAAGGATCAGCTTGAGAACCTTTTAGGCGGCTATGGCGGCGCGGAAAACGAAAGGATCAAAGCGCGCCTGGACAGGGAGATCGCGGGCGTGGAAAAGACGCTGGGCAAAAACGCCAATATAGACATCACAAGAGGCTTTTCCATGCTGATGGACAATGTGCATTATGACGAGAACTGGCAGCCTCTGACAGAAGAGGACAAGAAGAAGCATCTTGCGAATCTTCAAAGATTAAAACGAGTCTATATCGACAACGACATAGACTATACCAAAAAGCTGATCAAAGAACGGGTGGAATGGGCGAGAGAGGTGTTCAAGAACATCGAGCTGCCTACCATGGAGCAGGCGAAGGAAGGCTGGGGGATAGAATTTGTAAAGAAGAATCCCTCATTGGCCGCAGATGTTATGCGTATATCACTGGCCATATCCACCCTGTATAGTATCTCGCCTGAAATCGAAAGAACGGTGAAGGAAGATCCGGCCTACAAGGATTTCTATTTAAAACTGCAATGCATCGTTCCCCTTACGAGTGCCCTTAGCAACCAGAGCTGCGCAAAATACGGCGTTTCAATAGATTCCCTTCACAACGCAAAGGTGGTAAACCAAAAAATGCAGAAAGGGTACGCAGGCACGGCGGATGTCGTCTATGACAACACCTACAAGGAGTTTTATGATAAATACCAGGCATTTTTGGCAGAACAGAAAGAAAACTGAGGTAGACTATGAAGTGTATATTGATTACCAAAAACAACAAGCAATTATTTACGCCGTTTTTGCCGGAGGATGTGTGCTCCGGAGGGAAGCATCTGGTGTTTGGCGCCTATGACGACGAGGGGTATGTCCTTGGTGCCATCATTGGCACCTATTGGGAGTATGAATGCGGTATCAACTGGCTGTATGTCCATCCGCAGGCCAGACAGTGCGGCGTAGCTACAGGATTGTTGGAATGCCTGATTGCTGCGGTAAATGCTTCCTGGAAGTGTCCGGACGCGACGCTGGTGTTTGACGCAATCAATGATGCCTCCGCGAAACTCGCGGGCAAGTTTTTCCCGAACGGTTTGAAGGTAAATATATATGAGGCATCGGCGATTTGAGAAAACGCCAAAGCCTTGCGGTAATAGGAGGGTAAGTCATGTCAGATTTGATGTTTGCCACGAAAAAAAAGAATGTTGAAAAGCAACAGCCCCTTGAAGAAAACCTCATCCTACAGCAGCCCCTTGCGGAAAACCTTATCCTACAGCAGCCCCTTGAACAAAACAAACAAGAGCAGAAAGAGGAGCCGCAGCAGGTTCAGGAGCAGGTTCAAGAGATAGGGGAGCAGCTTGCCAAAAACTTTGAAGAAGTGCAGGTGAATACCGGCCCGGTGAATGCGCAGGCACGGCAGGCCGTCCCACCGGCAGCACCGGCACCAGCGCCTCCCCAACCGCAGTACATCGGTATGAGCCGAAAATTCCAGTGGCTCCGCGAGGATGATGGCAATAGTATGAGAACGGTCCGGGAGGCCTTGCAGGATTATCGTTTGTCCAGAGGCACGGACGCGGAGCTGTTTCAGCTGAACAAGCTGATCTCTTCTTGCGGGGATTACTACTACAACACATGGGGCTTTTTCCGTGTGTTCAAAGGAAAAAGGGCGAAAAAGCGCTTGGATGAGGTGGAAGCCTTGAAACGCAAGGCCCTGGAGTTCAAGGAGGCCTTGCTTGAAAAAAGAGGTATCACCAACGAAACCGACTATCTGCACAATCCCTCCCATATCAGAGCAAATTGGAAGTTTGAGAGGAAAAAGCTGCCCAAACTAAAGCGAGCAGATCAGGAAAATAAGGAGCGAGATGAACGGAAGGCGCTCAAACCACAGCTGATCAAGGAAAACCGGATGGATGAGTATGTCGAGAAAATCCTTCCAGGCATAGTGAAGGATTCCTATCGTACTGCAACTTCCAAGAAATACAATGTGCCAGACAAGAAGCGGGTGCAGACAAAGCCTTTGGAAACGATTCCGGATGAGGTGGAGGAAGAGGAAAAAAAGGTATCGTTTGACCGGTTGAAATGGATGCCAAAGCTTCGCATGATCCGGGAAGCTGGCTATCGCTACACCACCAAATCCGGAGCCGTCAAGACGGCGAAAAAGACCAGCCCTTCCAAAAAATATATGCAGCCGATCCTTGACCAAATGGACGCATTGAACCAGCTTCTCGAAGAAAAGCTCGACTTCTCCAAGACAAAGCAGGTACAGGATGCGTTTCTAAAGGTTTGCGCCTCTTGCGAAAAATACCTGAGCAGAAAAGCCCCCATTACCGATGAGGGAATCGCCAGAAGAGAACTTATAAAGGAACTGTTCGAACAGGTGAGCCATGAGTCGATGCAATTCGCGGGCAAGGTCAAAGAAGCATCGAAACATCCCGAAAAATGGGAGGCCGACTGGGGTACGCTCATCCTTGAAAGCCGCCGGGAGGTCTACAAGGATGGCGAAAATGGCATCAGCATCAAAAAAGGCGGCGCAGGCACCTCGGATGTCCTCATTATCAAAAAAGACGGAGAGACCAAATTTTTCAAAAAAAGCGAGCAGATTCCTTCGGGCAATATCCATCAGGACTTCGACGAATTGTCCGCGAATCTGGCTGCCTCCAAAGAACAGACTGAAAAGGACGCCACCCTGTCGGAACAAGACAAGAAAGAACGCATTGAAAAGCTGGAGGAACGCAAATACTTCATCGGTGTATTCAACCGGTATCTAAAAACAAAAAACGCCGACGATCCTGATCTGCGGGACTTATTTATGACTATGGAAAACGGCACCGCCATCTTGATGGATTTGAGGGATCGTGTGGCGGCGTCGGGAAAGAATCCGGAAATTAGAGAAAAATTTAGAAAGATCCAGAAAGAAGGTTTGCGCCTTTTGGCCCAGCGGGACAACTTAAAGGCGCAGTTAGAGGATGATGAAAACTTGTCCGAGGAGAAACGAAATCAAATACAGGGGGAGCTGGAAAAGGTAGAGAGACTGATCAAAAACGATACCTTCTGCTATTTGACAGAGCGCATGTGGGGTGTGAGAAAGAATATCCTATCCCATGGTATCGCCACTGGCAATGCCGGTATCAGCGAAAAGGATGATCTGACCAAGCGCAACGTCGCTGCTACCCGAATCGCCGAGCTGTTTGGCGTTTCCGATCTGATCGTTGGATCCAAAATGACAGAAATCGAGGTGGACGGACAGAAGCTCGATGGCATCATGATGGATGAAGCCAAGGGCTCTGAGATATTCAAAATCTTCAACGAAGCAAAAGAAAATGGCATCGAATTCAAATATTCGCCGGAGGCCTTTCGCCAGTTGATCAATCTTCAGGTTTTGGACTTGATCTGCGGGCAGGTGGATCGGCATCAGGGAAATTATCTGTGCACCAGGGACGAGAATTATGTCGTCAAGTCCATTTCCGGCATCGACAATGACATGGCTTTCGGCAGTCTCTCTTATAGCACTATAAAGAAAACAGGCCGCAGGGGATTAAACCGTATCCGCAATGTCGAGCTGAACGGTGAAATGTCTCTTCCGGCAATGGATCGGGCCTTTGCCAACCGGCTTCTTGCGATCAAGCCTGAAATGATCCATTTTGCACTGGTGGATCTGATCGCCAAAAAGGATCGGGACGCACTGATCGGCCGCCTGCAGGGGGTACAGAATGTGATACGCCGCCAGATGAAAAAAGAAGAGAGCCAGCGGAAGAGAAATCCTGCCGCAAAGAGCAAGTTTTTGTCCAATCCCAAGGAATGGGCGGAACGTCTGAAGGAACAGAGCGAACAGATTATAGAGCTGCGCAAACAATTTGAGCAGGCAAAAAAAGAGTTCAAGGAAGCGGGTCCGAACCAGTACTCGCAGGCAGAAGAAAACTTTGACAGGGCTCAGGAGAGATTGCAGCTGATCGATGATACGACGTATCTGGACAGTAAATATTTCTTGTAAAAACCCGAGAACTCCCCGCCGACAGTGGCGGGGAGTTTTTCAGACTAAAAAGGCTGTGCAAGCATTCCCCTATACACAGGGATCCCCAACTGGCGGGGGAAAAACGCATCCCACTCCTCCGGCAGATCCAGCCCCGCGATCGGTATAGCGACGACCGCATCCCCATCGCAAGTGGCCTCCGCTTTTTGGATGAGCTGGCAGATGAGTTTCAAAAGCTCTTCATCCTCTTCTTTGCATCCGGCATAAACCACGACCAGCTTCCCCGAAGGATATCTGTGTACCAGCATCAGCGCATTGGGAACATCCGGCGGCCCTGTGAAACAGGAAAGCGCCCTATCGAAATAGGCCTCCGGCAGCTCCTTTCCCCTTGGAAAATCGGTATAGCGCTGCTCTGTCAAAAAGGCATCGATCAAAGCAGGAATCATTTCCTCTCCACAGACGCTTAGGCTTCTCGCGTCTTTTTTGCCTTTTTTGAACGGTCCCGGTGACTGAATATCCTTCAAAGAAACCACAAGCTCCGATTCCACTCCCGTGGAAAACGAAAAATGCCATGCACCAAAGAAATCCAGCGCCACTTGGCTTGTCTCTTCCAGGGCAGGTATATCTACGCAGATCGCCGCAATCCCCAGAGACGCCATGCGGGAAACAAGCTCCCCTAGCAAAGCGTTCGCGACACCGCGGCTGCGCCACTCTTCATCCACATACAGCCACCGGATCAAAAGGACAAGCTCGCCGCCCGGCGAAGGCACATACAGCTCGTAGGCCAACGCCCCCGCCCCAACAAGTGTATCCTCCCGGGTTTTTAGCATACCGATTGCATCGAAGCGTCCTATTTCTATATCCTCTTTTATATCCTCCGACAGAATACCTTGAAAAATATCTATGTTTTTTGCGGTGACACGGGAAATGAGAGGACCGGCCATTTCTTCAAATTCTTTTCTGCACAAAACAGCTTTTTCCAGATATTCCCACGCAGCGGAGGAAAGAGGATGAAAACGCCTGGCCAGATGAAAAAGAAGCTCCCTTTCCGCCGCGCAAGCATCCTCCAACATCTTGCGGTCATACCGCTTGGGATCGTAGGCATTTTTCAGCTTTTCCCAAAAAGCATCGACCTTGGAAAACTGCTCTTCCGTTTTTTCATAGAGTAAACCATCTTCTTCCGGTTCCGGTGCTTCCTTTTCTTCGGATACGTTCTCACTGGAGCCAGGAGAGAATGACAAAAATTGTTCCAATTCTTCCGTGCTTATATCCATATTCGTATTCCTTATTATACTCATTAACGAAATGCTCTGCCATTTCGTTTAATTCCATTCCAAAAGCAGCATGGTCATATCGTCAAATTGCTCTGCTTCGCCGATGAAGCCGAACACATCCTCGTTGAAGGCTTCAAAGAACGCTTCCTGCGTATATCCTGCGCTGCGATTCAGAGCGATGAGCATACGCTCTTCCCCATACATCTCTTCCTTGGTATTGTTTGCTTCCGGAATGCCGTCTGTGTACAAAAACAGCTTGTCCTTTGGTTCCAACACCAGTTTTTGTTCTGTAAACTCCACACCCTCCATGACACCCATAGGCAGATCATTTTGCTCTTTTACGATCTCGAAGCGCCCTTCGCTCTGCCGGTAGAGTGCCGGAAAATCATGCCCGGCATTCACATAGCGGATCGTCCTTTCTTTGACATAGTAAATCCCCAACCACACGGTCACGAACAGGGTCTCCGGATTGTTGGCACAGAGCAAATCGTTGGCTCTGCGCATGACTTCCGCTATAGGCAGATCGCGCTTTGCCTCCGACCCAAGGATGATCTTTGTAATCATCGTAAAGAGCGCAGCTGGCATGCCCTTTCCGGATACATCTGCGATCAACAAAGCGATCCGATCTTCATCGATCACAAAGAAATCATAGAAATCGCCGCCAACCTCCCTCGCCGGACGGATGGAGGCGCAGATCGAAAAATCTCTCTCTTGGCCGTTGTCCTCAAGCGCTTGCGGCAGCATCCCCATTTGAATCTGCGCGCTCATATCCATCTCGGCCTTGTAGCGTTCCTGCTTCGCAGTCAACTGCTGAAGATTTTCCATATACCGAACCAGGCTGCCCTCCATATCCGCCATCGAATCCCGCAGCAGCAGAATTTCATCATGCGAGCGAACCTCGACCTGTGCGAAATGCTCCCCGTTCTCTTGCTTGTCTTCTTCCGCGCCATAAGCGGCGGCGGCCTGCGCAAGCTGCTTGATTGGCCCCGAAACATAGCGCCGTACAAGTACACTTTCCACCAGCGTAATAATAATACAATAGGGAATAAACACAGCGGCAAACGCAAAAATAAAAGCCCATGCGAAGGTATAGTAGTTTGCGACATACTCTCCGACGCACAGATAACCTACGGGTTCTCCCTGTTCCGCAGAGAAAAGTGGATAGCGAACGCAAAAGCGATTGTCAATATCCCGATCTGCGATCGCCAAAAACTCATCGAAAACAGTAATGACATTGCGAATAGATGTCGGCATATGGCTTGCCAGTTGACCAACCCATTCCGGCATGTATTTCATTTTATCCCGCTCACTATCCCGGCCTTCTTGGCCGAAAGCAGTGCTTTTGCTTTCCTCCTCCCTTTCCCAAAACCCTACGCCAAAAGAACCATCGTCTAAGGGCTCGGTGTGCATCAGATAGACATAACGCTCATTTTCCTCATCCCAAAAACGCAGATCGCTCCACATGATATTCGAAATGCCCGTGGATTGATCGAGTTTGTCGAGGATGGCTTCGTATTTCGGCGTCCACAGTGCTTTGTAATAGGATTGATAGGTCTCATCTGTCGGATGGGCGCGTTCTTCCTCGGACAAAGAGTCGTAGATCTTCCTCCCCTGCTCTATGACCTCCACCAAATCTTCTTCCCCAATTTCATCGGTCAGCTTCTCCGCAACCACATAGTTTTTATTCAAAACCGTGTCCACTGTCGTGACCGCATTCAAGAACGAGGCTATATTAAAGGAAAGTATGGCGATCACAATGATCACCAGCGCGAAAGCGATCCCGAGCTTTGCGCTGATCCCAAATTGTATCTTCCCTGATTGCTGATTTTTCATAATCCTTTTGCTCCCTTCTCATTCCAAAAAAAGATCGCTTCAATTCTTCAGCCGGACCGCCGAAACGATCTTGCCCTCGCTCCTCACATGACCCCTGCCGCCGAGGAACTTCATCACATCCTCCGCGAGATCCAGATCCTCAAAGCACATTCGGATGCGAATATCATCCTCTCCGGGATGCGTTTCTTCCACCTTGCGGACAAGCTGGCGCAGTTGGTACAAAAGGAGCATATAGTTGGTAGAATAGACCACAAACTGTGTAATGGAAAGATCCTTTCCATCGAGAAGCGCAAAAAGGCAGCTTGTCAGCTTTCCGTCCTTTATGCTGACAGCGCTGTAGTCGGGATCATAGCCTCTGTTTGTCGCTTCCTTGTACAAAAGCTCCCATGCGCGGGGCGGAAGGGAGGATACGGGCACAACGGACTTGATGGCTCCCTCTTTCAAATACCGTTTATAAATCCGGGATCTTCTGAGATCTCCCATAGTGAGGTAATACTGTTCTCCGGTATAGAAAAGGTCAAAGCCCTCATGTGCAAAAAATTCCGCCGCGTCATCACTATAGACAAAATCCGCCTGGATGGCGTCTGCCCCTTTTACATTCGCCTGAAATACAAACTCATCCAGTAGCGCCTTGCCATAGCCCTGCCTTCGAAAATCCGGCAGTACATAGAGCGCGGTAATATGCGCTTCGGACTCCAAACCAGAGGCGGCCAGAATGCCGGCCACCTCACGCTTTTCACTCAACGCTCCGAGCTTGATCGTACCCTCCTCCTCCGTTCCGGGGAACTCGGAAAAAAACGGCAGAAACGCAGATTCCTCTTTTTTGTTTATCTTAATAACTTTCATGATCCATTCTCCTCTATCATGCCGTCAGGAGCTTTTTGTAGATTTCCGCAGCGGTAGGATGCTGCTCTTCGCCCTGTACCTTGTTTTTGCTTGTCTTCAGGCCCAAAGAGTCGAGCGCGGCGCTGTACATCTGCTTTTCGGTTTCGTCTTCGGGGACATGTACGAAATTCTTGTTATAAAGAAGCTCCGCCGCCTGCGCCACGATGTATCGGTAACAATCCATATAGGAGGTATAGCCCAGCTTGGCCAACGCTTCCTTGCGAACCGCTGCCCGCAGCTTTTTTTCATTGATCTTCGTTGCTTTGCCGCCGGCCCCGGCCATTTCTTTTTTCTTCGCAAGCACCATTTGGAACTTCTCATCCACATTCAAAAAGTCATCGACAGCGGCTTCCCGGTTCTTTTTTTTCATCGCGCAGTTGGTGGCTAATTTGGCAACCGCGACTCCTATGCCCACAAAAGCAAGTACCGCCAGGGCCGGCGCAAAGGTCACCGCTCCCGCAAGCATGAGCGCTCCTGTCGCTACCGACATAGCGCCTGTAGCAATGCCAATGCCTGCGCCGACCTCTTTCCTCGAAGCTTCCCTGTTCTGATGCAAAAGGAATCTCGCAAGAATCCTTTCATCCTTCGTAAGCGTTGTTTTTTCGGCCAGCTTTGTCCTGTCCTTCTTTGCTTCTGCCTGCTCGGTTTTATTCTGCTCGGTTTGGTTCTTCTGCTTCTCTTCCGTTTTTTTCTTGATGAGCAAGTCCTTGGCTTTTTGTATATCCTTCTCCGTGCTTAAAGCGCGTCCGAGCTGTATGGATGAGGCTGCGATCTCAATCGCGCCTGCGGCGACCATCACGCCTCCCATCACGTTGCCAAGCGTATCCCGCGTGAAGACCTGCGCCTTGGAAAGGGACTCTTCCGCAATGCCTCTTAAAGTAAAACCGTAAAAGGCATTGGCGGCTCCTACAATGGTCGTGGCATAGGTTCCTCCTAAAGACATGCCCTCCGCCGTCCTGTCCGCCACAGACATCGATGCATCCTTTGCCACCATGACAGTCGTCGCGATCGCGCCCAAAAATCCAACGATGGAGAGAATCCCGTCCTTCATATTGGAGTATCCCTGGTAGGCGGCAGACAGATACGCTTTGCCGATTTTCGCATCGCTAAATGCCAAACCACCGTTCATGATCCCACCGACGAGCTGGTCTGCCGTGAGGATACTCTCTATGGTAATCTCGCTTTCTATACTGGAGTCAAGCTCCTCTGGCGCTACGCCGTCTTTCGCATTCTGCGGTGCTTTTCCGGCGTCCCCTGCCTCTTTGATTCGTTTGCTTAGCACTTCAAGGGCAACGCCCATGCCCATAATGGATTGGCACTCCGCCACAAGCCTCTGCCGAAGAACCGGATCCTTGGCCATATCCGGAGGCATGGAGGGCGGCATCCCCGCTTTCCTGTAAAGCATCGACACAAGATCCAGCTTTTTTTGGATCGCCTCCGCTATAGCCTTTTCTTTGTCCTCCGCCTTGCTTTTTGCCTGTTCCATGGCCTTTTTTGATTCTTCTTCGAGCTTGCCAAACTCGACAATATCGTTGAAAGCCGGCTTGTAGGACCGC
>JAFUXY010000096.1 GCA_017477005.1 Lachnospiraceae bacterium
GATACAGGAGAGTACCAAAGAAAAGAAGGAAAAGCCGCTTGTCGTGATCAAATCGACCGTACCCGTAGGGTATACGAAAAGCATACGCGAACGGCTGCAAATGGACAATATTGTTTTCAGCCCGGAGTTTTTGCGGGAGTCCAAGGCGCTGTATGACAATTTATATCCTTCCCGGATTATTGTTTCAACGGATCCATCCAATGAGTGGCTGGATCAAAAGGCGCATATTTTTGCGTCTCTTTTGACAGAGGGAGCCGAAAAAAAGGACGTAGATACTCTGTTCATGGGTTCTACGGAGGCTGAGGCAGTCAAGCTGTTCGCAAATACCTATTTGGCGCTGCGGGTGAGCTATTTCAATGAGCTCGATACCTATGCTGAGATGAAGGGGCTTGACGCAGTTTCCATTATTCAGGGAGTGTGTTTGGACCCCCGTATCGGAGACCAGTACAACAATCCTTCCTTTGGCTATGGCGGCTATTGTCTTCCCAAGGATTCCAAGCAGCTCTATGCCAACTACAAGGACGTGCCCGAAGAATTGATTCGCGCAGTAGTGGAATCGAACCGGACGAGGAAGGATTTCATTGCGGATCAGGTTTTGCAAAAAGCGGGCTATTACAGCGCCAATTCCATGTGGAATGTGGAAAAGGAACGACCGATCACGATTGGAATCTTCCGTCTGACGATGAAAAAAGACAGCGACAATTTCCGTCAAAGCTCTGTGCAGGGAATTATGAAGAGGGTGAAAGCGAAGGGCGCGACAGCCATAGTGTATGAGCCTGCACTGCCAGACGGGAGTACCTTTTTCGGCAGTCTGGTCGTCAACGATATCGACCGATTTATTTCCGGTTCGGATATTATTGTTGCCAACCGGTTTGATCCGGTTTTGAAGCAATGCGAGGAAAAGGTTTATACGAGGGATCTGTTCAGAAGGGATTGATTTTTTTATGAGAGTGGGAACCGGATATGATGTGCATAGGCTGGTGGAGGGGCGTCCGCTGATCCTTGGCGGCGTAGAATTGGCTCATGACAAGGGCCTCCTTGGGCATTCGGACGCAGATGTGCTCATTCATGCGATCATGGACGCATTATTGGGCGCGGCGGCGCTTGGAGATATCGGGCAGCACTTTCCCGATACGGACGAGGCCTATCGGGGCATTTCTTCGCTAAAGCTTCTATCCAAGGTACGTGAAATGCTTTTGGAGGAGGGCTATGTCGTAGGAAATATCGATGCGACTCTGATTGCGCAAAGACCCAAAATCGGTCCGTTTATCGGTCGGATGCGTGAGAATATCGCGCAGGCTTTGAAGGTGGATGTTTCTGCCGTCAATGTCAAGGCGACGACGGAAGAGGGATTGGGCTTCTCCGGTCGGGAAGAGGGGATAGCGGCGCAGGCCGTCTGTCTGATTGAATCGCTCTACGAGGCCAGCTTTGACGCATTTGGCGGCGGAGGGTGTCCGGCCTCCTGCGGAGGATGTTCACGGGCGCAAACGGCAAACGAATGAGAAAACGCTATACGAAAAAAGGAAACAGATTTTATGAAAATATTTAATACTTTGACAAGAAAAAAAGAAGAGTTTGTGCCGATTGAACCGGGGAAGGTTCGCATGTATGTCTGCGGGCCAACGGTGTACAATCTGATCCATATTGGAAATGCCAGACCGATGATCGTGTTCGACACGGTGCGTCGGTATTTCACCTACAAAGGATATGAGGTCAATTATGTCTCCAATTTCACCGATGTGGACGACAAGATTATCGCAAGGGCGGTAGAAGAAAAGAAAAGTACGACCGAAGTATCCGAGCATTACATTGACGAATGTGTCAAAGACATGCAAGGAATGAATATCCTGGAGGCAAGCGTCCATCCGAAAGCCACCGAAGAGATTGCCGGGATGATCGATATGATTTCTACGCTGATCGACAAGGGCTTTGCTTACGCGGCGGAGGATGGCACGGTCTATTATCGGACGAGAGCGTTTGAGGGCTATGGAAAGCTGTCCCACAAGAAGC
>JAFUXY010000097.1 GCA_017477005.1 Lachnospiraceae bacterium
AGCGTAGGATCTTTCATGATCCAGAAGATCGCATTCACCGGGGCATCGATCCGGTCGACGCGGTTCGGGCTCCAAAGCTTGGACTTGATTGCGCGTCCATTGCCGTTTCGGATATCCTCTGTCACGATCTGGATCTTTCCATCCTCGTCCATCGTGGCCGAGCAGTTCTGCACCGTCAGCAGATATTCATTGTCCGGGCAGCCCGTCGGATAGTCGTTTGTCTTGTCGAAATAGGTCGGCTCCAAAGCGATCGATGCGCAGGTGTCGGTATTGATCACAAACGCATCGTCATGCAGCACCTTGATCGAAGGATATTTGCCGCCATGCTTCGCGTGTGTCAGCGTGGACTTTCCGGAGCCGGACAGTCCGTAAACGCTTGCCACGAACTTGTGCCCGTCGTCTAAGGTGTACTCCTTTTGTCCGCCGTGGCAGGACGCATAGCCATTTCGATTGGCGATAGCCCAGGCGATCGTCAGCGTACCCTTCTTGTGCTCCCCGAAATAACGCATGCCAAGGATCGCCGCGCAGTTGTGATCGGTGTCAAAATAGCAGAGGGTCTGCGGGTCAGACAAACAAGAATAATCCACATCCGGCAGCGGCTCCGGCGTCCACTGCGGATCGGAGAAGATATAGATATCCGGTTCCTTGCCGTCTCCCACCGGCTTCGAATCCCGATACATCTTTGCGTATTTCTCATTGATATACTGGAAATTCAGCATCCAGTTGTACAGGAGGTTTTCTTCGCCTTCCGGAATCAGAAGATGCGCCCGCACCATGAATTCCGGATCGAGGCCGATCACGCACTCCGCATGGTAGAGCGTCTTCCAACGGCTCTCGTAGATTGCGGACATCACGACCTTGTCCAGCTTCTCTTCGTCCACGCCAGGCTGCCCCTTGATCCGGCGTGCCACTGCGTAGCGGCCTGTCACTGCGCCGTCGTTGAACAACAAGACCTTGGAATCTCTCTCCAATCCCAGAGTCTCTGCGTCCTTGATGGGCATATCTGTAATAATCGTGCCCGGCGACTCGCTCGCCAGCCGATATGCTTCTCTCAACGTGTTGACCTTCACAACGTTGTTTCCATAGAAGGGCGCTTCGATAATGGAACGGGTCTTCGAAAATCCGACCTTGCCTCTTCCGATTTCACTGATAGGGTACATTGCCTTTGTAGCCATGAATAAGCCTCCTTTTTTGTCATTGATAAACCTTTCAAATTGTACTTTTTTCTTGTGCATTTGTCAATCGGAACTACAACGGATTTCGGAGCCGATTTTCAAAGGATTTCCAAAAATGTGCGACGCTTTCGGAAAACTTGCGTTCGTTTTGGTTCTATGATATTATTAGAAAATGCACTTTTTAGGAAAAAAGGAGGTGGTCCTATGCCAAAGATATCCTTCAGCAGAGTGACGGACGAGATCGAAAAACTCTCTGAGCTTTCAAAACAGGCATCCTACATCGATCCAAAGCTATACAACAAATTCGACGTCAAGCGGGGCCTGCGCGATATTACCGGCGCCGGTGTCGTCGTCGGCATTACCAACATTTCCGAAGTCAACGCATTCAGAAGCGGACCGGATGGCTCGCGGATCCCGATCGACGGAGAGCTGTTTTACCGTGGCTACAATATCAAAGACCTGATCCGAAACCAGGATATGGACAACCATTTTGGTTTCGAAGAATGCTGTTATCTGCTCCTGTTCGGGCAGCTCCCGTCCAGGGACGCTTTAGAGGAATTTACCCAGATTTTGAGCCGCTACCGGGCTCTGCCCCGCAATTTTGTGCGGGATGTGATTATGAAACGGCCGTCGAGCAATATGATGAACACGTTAGCGAAATGTGTTCTGGCCCTGTACTCTTATGACGACAATCCAGAGGCCTCCGACGAGGCCAATATCCTGCGGCAATGCCTCGAGCTGATCGCAATGTTTCCGCTGATGTCCGTCTATGGATATCATGCGTTCCAATATTACCAAAAACACAAAAGCCTGATCATCCACCGGCCGGTAGTAAAATACTCCACCGCCGAAAACATCTTGCACTGCCTGCGCGCAGATTCTGATTTTTCGCCGCTCGAGGCCAAGCTGCTGGACGTCGCGCTGATCCTGCACATGGAGCATGGCGGCGGCAACAACTCCACGTTCACGACGCATCTGGTCTCTTCGTCCGGCACAGATACCTATTCGGCGATTGCCGCGGCTTTGGGATCGCTCAAGGGACCGCGACACGGCGGCGCCAATATCAAGGTCGTCGATATGTTTGCGGATATGAAGCGTCAGGTCAAAAACTGGGAGGACAAGGACGAGATCGCCAATTATCTGCGGGCGATACTGCACAAGCAGGCCTTTGACCGGTCGGGACTGATCTATGGGATCGGGCATGCCGTCTATTCCAAATCCGACCCAAGGGCAGAGATCTTCCGCGGCTTTGTGGAGCAGTTGGCGCATGAAAAGGGTTATGAGCGGGAATTTGCGCTCTATCGCACCGTCGAAAAGCTTGCGCCCGAGATCATTGCGGACGAATGCCGGATGTACAAGGGCGTGAGTCCCAATGTCGATTTCTACAGCGGCTTTGCCTATCGCATGCTTGATCTCCCGCTGCACCTGTATACGCCGCTCTTCGCGATCGCGCGTATTGCGGGCTGGTCAGCGCACCGGATGGAGGAAATCTGCAGCCGCAACAAGATCATGCGTCCGGCCTACGTCGCTTCCACGCCCCATCGGGTCTACGTGCCCATGGAGGAAAGGAAGGATGGCGAAATCTAGGCATGAACGAAAGCCGAAAAAAAGGTTTGAATATTCTTTTATTATGGTGTATCATAGGGATTAGAGTGTCTGTTGCTGCGCAACAGCGCCAGCCGTATCGTTTGGGCTTACAGGAGGGGTGAACATATGTCCGATAAAGCTCTGCAAATTCTTATCAGCGATGATTCCATTTTAGCGAGAAAACAGCTCAAGGATGTCATTATAAAGCAGCTTCCCGACGTGCAGTTCGTGGAAGCCGCCAATGGTCAGGAGGCCATCGACAAATTCAAGGAGACCAAACCCGATATGGTCTTTCTGGATATTGTTATGCCCATCAAGGATGGCATCGAAGCGACCAAGGGTATTATGGAAATTGACAACAAAGCGGATATCATTATTGTTTCATCCGTTGGTACAAAAATGCAATTGAAATCAGCTATTGAAGCCGGCGCCAGGGACTTTATTCAAAAACCGATGAATCCGTCTCAGGTCATTAGTGTATTAGAATCACATTTAGGGGGAAAATGATTTATGTATGCACAGTTTTTTGGCAGTTATCTGTTGAATCGAGAGGCGGTATCCCCGGAGGATCTGACCGCTGCGATCACTTTACTGGCCGACACCCACATCAAACTAGGCACACTGGCCATGCATATGGGGTATATGACTGCTTCCGAGGTGGATGAGGTTTGTTTTCTGCAGACCCGGGAGGACAAAAAATTCGGCGAAATCGCGCTCAGGCGAAATTACCTGTTCGAATCCCAGTTGGATGAGCTTTTGAAGGCTCAGATTCCGGATTATCTGCTGCTAGGGCAGACGCTTGTGGACATGGGATGCCTGACAAACAGCGACTTGGAGGAGCTGATGGTCAGCTACCAGTCTGAATGCCAGCTATCGGAAGAAGGCGATGGGTACGAAACGCAGTCGATTACGACGAAGCTTTTGACCAATTTCTTCAAGCAGTCGGGCGCGGAAATTTCAGAGTACGCGATCATGTATATGAATCTGATCTTCAACAATCTGATTCGTTTCATTGGCGAGGACTTTACGCCGTTGACTCCGGTTTTCTGCGAGGAATACGACACAAATTGCTGCGTGCGGCAAAGCATATCGGGCGCGATCAACTGCATCTCCCGGATCGATATGTCAGAAGACGTGGCCTTGGCGTTTGCCTCCCGCTATGCGAAGATGGAATTTGCGGATTATGATGAATATGTGGAAGCCTCCCTCGAGGACTTCCTGAATCTGCACAACGGACTGTACTCTGTGAATATGTCCAATCTGTACTCCGAAGAGCTCACCTTGGAGCCTCCTGTCCGGGAGGAAGCCCCGACGCTTGCGCTTGAGGAAGGATCCTTCGTGATTCCGGTGATTTATCCGTTTGGCACCGTGTATCTGCTGCTTTCGATGAAAGAAGCAGATTGACATTTTGATATATTTATATATGTAAACAAAAACCCTGCAAAAAGCCAATCGACTTTTGCAGGGTTTTTATCATAGTATCTTTTCAGTTTATATAGGTATATCCGTCATCATCCTCTTCGTCTTCGTCGTCACTACTCTTCTTGGAACTGCTCTTTTTCGAACTGCTCTCCTCCTCTTCTTCATCGTCCTCGTCGTCCTCTTCCTCGTCATAGGTCGTTGTCTTTTTCGAAGAAGAACTCTTTTTGGTGGATGAGCTGCTGCTGGAAGACGAACTGGATTTCGTAGACTTCCCACTGTCCACCGTTGTATCGCTGTCCGAATCCTCGTTGTCTCCGTTCATATCCGTGGAAGAAACCTTTCCGGTCTTGAAATTCAGCTTGTAGAATACCGGCCAAGCGTTGTCCGTCGTGTACCAGCACACGGTATTTCCATCCACGACTGGCTGGCAGTCGGACAGGCAGCCGGACACCGTCTGAATCTTCCCCGTCGCCTTGCCCTTTTCATTGAGCAGCACATAATGCACCTGCTTTTTGTAGCTATAGGCGCTGATTGACTCCCATAGCAACACAAAATTCGAATGGTCGATCTTCACCAACATCGGCACGGAGGCGCTGGTCTCTTTGGCCGAACTATAATTCGTGATCTTCGTCTCGTGCAGCCCGGCCTTTGAGAATTTGTTTCGCGACACTGTCGCTAAATAGACGTTTTTGGCGCCACCCGCCGACTGCTTGAAGGAATAGGCAACCAAGTATTTGCTCTTGGATACCTCAAAGCCACCCATGGAGGCGCCTGTATAGTTGTCGCCCTTGCTTCCCGAAAAAGCATGCAGCTCCACTGAGGTGGTTTTTCCGATATAGGTCTTGTTTCCAGCCTTGTCCGAAAACCGAGTCAGCACGATCGCCCTTGGATAGCCGTCCCCAAGGTCTACAGTCAGCACGTTGGCACTTGAATCAACCCGCACAAATTGATTGAACGAATGGCTCACATAGCCCTTCGAGTCCAAATTTCCAATCCCGGTAAAGAAGTCGGTGATCTTGTCCTTTTTCTGGTTGTAACAGAAATTGACGTTGGCCTGGTGGTTCAATTTGTCGCTCGACGGATACATCGTGTGGCTGG
>JAFUXY010000098.1 GCA_017477005.1 Lachnospiraceae bacterium
GATGAAACGAATGAGCATCTGCAGGCTCTTTCGGATAATATCATGATCTTGGAAAAAGAGCCGGAAAACGCAGACACGGTCAACGAAATCTTTCGTGCGGCACACTCGTTGAAGGGTATGGCCGGCACCATGGGCTTCAAACGTATGCAGCATTTGACCCATGATATGGAAAACCTGTTTCAAGAGGTCCGCAACGACACAATAAAGGTCAACAGTGAGCTGATTGACATCATGTTTCAGTGTCTCGATGCCATTGAGGGATATCTGGATACCGTGAAGGAAACCTCCAATGAAGGAACAGAAGACAATGAAGTGCTGATCAAAAAGATCAATACATTTTTGGAGAGCGGCGGCGCATCTTCAGAAGGCGGCGCCGCTCCGGAGGCAGCTGCAGGAGGAGAGGCATCCGATGCGGCCGCGGAGGATCCGAATGCGCCGGAGCAGTTCAAGCATCTGACGCTGGATGAGGAAGAGCGGGCCAAGATCGTCGAAGCGTCGGATTCTGGATTGAACCTGTTCGGTTTCACGGTGCATATTCAGGAAGACTGTCTTTTGAAGGCAGCGAGGGCTTTTCTGGCGTTCAAAGCGATGGAAGACTTTGGTGAGATTTTGGTGTACAATCCAAACTCACAGGATATAGAAGACGAAAAGTTTGAATTCACGTTCAACACAATTATTTCCTCCAACAACGATGATTTGGGTCCGATCAAAGAGGCTGTTTTGGCGGTTTCTGAAATCGCGTCGGTGGAAGCGGACAAGGTGACGCCGGATATGTATCCGGAGCCGAAGGAAGAGGAAAGCGCTGCTGAGCCTCCGGCCGAAGCGGCGCCTGCGGCTCCCGCAGAGCCACCGAAGGAAGAGAAGCCTGCGCCGGCACCGGAGAAGAAACCGGCCAAGACCGGCGGAAAGGGAGCCAAAAAATCCCAAAAGACGGCCAACAAACCGGTCACTTCACGTACCGTTCGTGTCGATATCGAAAAGCTCGATGCTCTGATGAACCAGGTGTCGGAGCTGATCATTGCGAAGAACTCACTGGTCGCTTTGAGTTCCGGGGAAAATGGCACCGGAAACAGCGACGCCGATACGAGCCAGTTTTTCCATGAGCAAATTGAATACTTAGAGCGGGTGGCGACCAGTCTCCATGAATCCGTCATGCAGGTTCGAATGGTGCCTATCGAGACGACGGTCAACAAATTCCCTCGTATGATCCGAGATCTTTCGAGAAAGCTCAACAAGCCGATGGAACTGGTCATGACCGGTGAGGAGACCGAGCTTGACCGTACCGTGGTCGACCAGATCGGGGATCCGCTGCAGCATTTGCTGCGAAATTCCGCGGATCATGGTATTGAGTCGGTGGAAGAACGCCGCAAAAACGGAAAGCCGGAAACCGGAAATATCTTCCTCAACGCCTTCCAGGAGGGCAACAACGTTATCATTCAGGTGGGGGACGATGGTGGCGGTATCAATACCGACGCGGTTCTGAACAAGGCCATCGAGCGGGGGATCGTTTCGGAAGACGAAGCGGAAAATCTCTCGCAGAAGGAGATCATCGATTTCCTGTTCATGCCAAGCTTCTCGATGGCGAAGCAGATCACCGATATTTCCGGCCGAGGCGTGGGTCTCGACGTGGTGAAGTCCAATATCGAGGCTTTGGGCGGAGACGTAGAGGTGAAGTCTGTCATGGGACAGGGTTCTACATTTACGGTTCGTCTGCCGCTGACACTCGCCATTATTCAGGCGTTGATGGTTGAGGTTCGTACTGAGAAATATGCTATTGCATTGGCGAGCATCATGACGATTGAGACGATTCCGGTGGATGAAGTCAAATATGTCGAGGCGAGCGAGGTGATTCACCTGCGTGGGATGGTCATCCCGATGATCCGTCTTGATGAAGTGTTGGATTCTGAGCCGAAGGAAGAGGAAGAGCGGGATTTGACGGTGGTTGTCGTGAAGAAGGGCGACAATGCGGCGGCCTTGGTGGTTGACAACCTGCTCGGACAGCAGGAAATCGTTATCAAATCCATCGGAAAGGTGATCGAAAACAACAAAATCATTAGTGGTGCGACCATCCTCGGCGACGGCGAGGTTGCATTGATCCTTGATGTCAACGCACTGTTTTAAGGGGGGAGAAAAACCGTGAACGATAAAAAAGAGCTCGATACAGTCGAAGAAGAAAAAAAGCAATATATTATTGTCAAGATCGGTGACGAACAGTACGGAATAGACATCGTTTACATCGACAATATTGTGCGTATGCAGCGGATTACCCGTGTGCCGAAGGCAGAGGCGCATTATGTAGGCATTATCAATATCCGTGGTGAGGTAGTACCTGTGATGAGCGCCCGTCTCAAGATGGGGCTTGGATCGGACGAGCTGACAAAGCAGTCGCGTATTATTATTTTGAAGCTGGAGCTTCAGGGCATGGTAGGTGTGCTGGTGGACGAAGTGAAGGAAGTGCTGATGTTGGCGGAGACAGACATCGATCGCAATATCAAAAAGAGTGATACCTATATCAACGGTATCGGCAAAAAGGGTGATGAGCTGATTTCTATTTTTGAAATATCGGCGTTGGTGGATGATATAGAAGAATAGTTTCAGGTACTCGCACAGACAGGAGATAGCTATGGCAAGTATGTCTTTGAATGAAATTACAGAAAAGTACCTTGATGTCTTGACGGAGATAGGCAATATCGGGGCCGGAAACGCGACCTCCGCCGTAGCGAATATGCTGGGCTTGAAGGTCGATATGAGCGTTCCGCATGTGGAGTTGTTGGAGGTGGAACGGATCGGAAGCCTGCTGGGCGCGGAAGAGGATATCATCGTCGGGATCATGCTCGGTGTGGAGAATGACATTGATGGCAGTATGATGTTTTTGATGGATCTGCCGTCGGCGCACCGTTTGGTGGGTCGTATGATGATGATGGATGTGACGGACGAAGAGCAGCTGCACAGCGTGGAATTCAACG
Source organism: Lachnospiraceae bacterium (assembly GCA_017477005.1). Lineage (GTDB taxonomy): Bacteria > Bacillota > Clostridia > Lachnospirales > Lachnospiraceae > RGIG4930. The sequence continues at coordinate 2,967 of JAFUXY010000098.1, forward strand.
AGATGGAGATGTCAGCGATTCAGGAGATCGGAAATATCATTGCCGGTTCCTATTTGAACGCGCTGTCGTCCCTGACCAATCTGACGCTGACGCCTACGGTTCCGTACACGGCCATTGATATGGCAGCCTCTATTTTGTCCGTGCCGGCCATTCAGTTCGGGATGGTGGGTGACAAAGCGTTGTTGATTCGGACAGAGATCGGTGGCATCGATATGGATATCAACGGGTTTTATATCCTGATGCCTGAAAATGATTCCTACGAACGGATCCTTGCGGCACTTGGGTTGCCGGTATAGTTAGGAGAGCGTATGGGCAGAATGATAAAAGTAGGTATGGCGGATCTGGCTGTGTGCAAGCCGCCAGACAATCTGACCACTTTGGGGTTGGGCTCCTGCATTGGTATAGCTTTATACGATCCATCGACTAAGGTGACAGGGTTGGCGCATATTATGCTTCCGGATAGCAAACAGATCCGCAACAACAAAACCATTGAAAAATTCGCGGATACCGGCATTCAAAAGCTTTACGACGATATGATCAAAGCGGGCGCCCGCCGGGCCAGGATTGTGGCCAAGATTGCGGGCGGCGCGCAGATGTTCGCAATCAAAGATTCCGGTATGAATGTCGGCGCCAGGAATGCACAGGCAAGCAAGCAGAAATTGAAGCAGCTTGGCATTCGTCTTTTGGCGGAAGATACAGGCTTGAATTATGGACGGACGGTGGAGATCTACAGTGAGACCGGAGATTATGTGATTAAAGCCGTCGGAAAACCACCGAAGACAATATGAATACAAAGCCGATACCAATTATATTGACACTGTCAGCGGCAGGAGTATCCTGTTTCATTTCTGTATTGCAGGAGGTAGCATTCCCTACCTTTGTACTTCGTTTGCTGTTGACAGTGGTTTTCTTTTACATAGTAGGGATCGTCGTTGGCATCCTGTTGTTCAATGCGTTTCCGCCGCCTGCGAAGATCGTGGCTTCTGCGGTAGCGGCCGAGACCGATGCCGCTTTGCAGGACAATCCGGAAGGGATGGACGAAGAAGCGGCGGAAGGCACCGAAGATTCAGAAGGAGAGGCTTTGTCTGAAGCCAATGAGGATGAGGCGGCTCCCCAGGAAGCAGATGCGCCGGAGGAAATATCCGCAGAGGAAATGACAGAGCCATCAGAGGAAGCGTCCGAAGCACCTGAAGCACCAAACGCAGAGGCACCGGAGGAATCCCCTGCAGAAGATGCATGATGTAGATTTCCAGAGAGTCCGAATAGAGTATGAACGGTCAGAAAACAAACAAACAAATGCTGTGGGACAGCTATAAGGAAAAGCAGACGCCTGCAGTGCGGGAGCAGCTCATCGTAGAATATGCTCCGCTTGTGAAGGTGGTGGCCGGGAAACTATCGATGTATTTGGGCAACAATGTGGAATACGATGATTTGGTCAGTTTTGGCGTGTTTGGTTTGATCGACGCGATCGACAAGTACGATCTGGCGAAAGACGTCAAATTTGAAACCTATGCAAGCGTGAGGATCCGAGGGGCGATATTGGATCAGATTCGGAAGATGGACTGGATTCCCCGGACGGTTCGCCAAAAACAGCGCAAGATTGACGAAGCGCTCCGACAGATCGAATCGCGGACAGGGAGTACGGCCACCGATGCCGAAGTCGCCGAAGAGCTTGGTATTTCGGAGGAGGAATATCTTTCCTGGCAGAGCCAGCTCAAGGTGACGAATATCGTTTCCTTGAATGAATTTATGGAGCAGGGGAATGAGCCGGTTTCAGACGCCAAAAGCAGCAGTCATTTCGCTCAGCCAGAGGAGATTGTCGCCAAGGATGAGCTGAAAAAGGTTTTGGAGGACGCGCTTTCCCAGCTTACAGAAAAAGAAAACAAAGTGATACTGATGTATTACTATGAAGATATGACCCTGAAAGAGATCAGCAAGGTTTTGTCGGTTTCGGAATCGAGGGTCAGCCAGCTCCATACAAAGGCGTTGACAAAAATGAAGAAAAAAATGGGTCGTTACATGGACGTACTGACAGCTTGAAAGGAGGCCTTTGCATGAAGAATGGCTATATTCAGATTGAGATAAAAGGCAAGATGGCCATTTGCCATGTCTTTCCTCCCGAAGACGGCGGCAAGCCTCTCAATTTCATGGAGATGGACAGCTATTTGAAAAACCATGGCTTTGAGAACTATGACCGCAATGCGTTTCGGGAAAAGATGGCTACGGGACAAAGGGAAGCGTTGAGTCTGGGTCTCTGTGACGGGCTGGAGTTTTCAGAAGACATGTATGTCAAGATTTCGTTGGATCGTATGAAGGTGACCTGTCGGTTTATGCCTCCGAGCATGGGGGGCAATCTGATGACGACCAGGGATATTCTTGCGGAGCTCGAAGGCAAGGGCGTGATCTACGGTGTCAATCAGGACGCGATCATGGGATTTTTGGCGGACCGAAAGTATTGCACGGATTATGTCTTTGCAAATGGCGATGCGCCGGTTCTCGGAAAAGACGCCAAGATCGAATATTTCTTCAACACCAATCCGGATCTGCGTCCGAAATACAACGAAGACGGGTCGGTGGATTACCGCGAGCTCAATACGATCAACAACGTGGAAGAGGGGGCTCTTTTAGCGAGGTTGATTCCGGCTGAGCCCGGTGAGCCGGGAAAAGATGTGCGCGGCAATGTCGTGCATACCCGGCATGTCAACAACACCCATTTGAAATACGGGAAGAACGTCCGTATTTCAGAAGACAAAAAGGAACTGTATGCGACGACGAATGGGCATGTCAAGCTGGCGGATGAGCAGGTCTACGTGTCCGACGTATATACAGTGCCAAACGATGTAGATAATTCAACCGGCAATATCGAATTTACCGGAAATGTACATATTCGTGGGAATGTCCGGGGCGGGTTTTCCGTGATCGCGAGAGGCGATGTCGTCGTAGAAGGGGTCGTAGAGGATGCGCTGATTCAAGCGGGCGGACAGGTGATCATCAAGCGGGGCGTACATGGCATGCAAAAGGGCATTATTGACGCCGAAGGAAATGTGATCAGTCAGTTCATTGAAAACGCGACGATTTTCTCAGGAGGTTATATCGAGTCCGGGTCGATCATCTACAGCGAGGTCAATGCGTCGAAGGATGTGATTGTCAACGACAAAAAGGGCTTCATCCAGGGCGGGATCATCCGTGCTGGCGGAAAGGTGGAGAGCCACACCATGGGCTCTTCCATGGGAGCCAAAACCCGGATCGAAGTAGGGATGGCGCCGGAGAAAAAAGAGCAGTACACGATGCTGCAGAGGGATATCGCCGCCAAAAATCAAAAGATCAACAAGCTGACGCCGATCGTGGCGACCTACCAGAAATATATCGAGGAAGGACGGCAGCTCGATGAAAAGAATTCGGCCTATCTCGACAAGATTTTGGACGAGTTGGATCAGGCGAAACAGCTTTTGCAGAACAGCCGGGAGATTTTCAATATGCTGCATCAGGAGCTTTTGAATTCCCAGCATGCTAAGGTCGTCGTGCGGCGGGATGTATATCCGGGCGTGACCATTGTGATATCGGATGTTTCGGCGACTGTTCGGGAGAAGCGCTCCCATTGCCAGTTTACAAAGTCGAATGGAAATATCCGCGTATCAACACTCTAGGAGGTGGTTCGATGTCGATACGTCCTATTGATTTCAACGGAATGATTCAGAACACGCAGAGTTTGAGCCATTCCCATGCCAATGAGGAACACCGTCCTATGCTGCAGCAGGACAATGCGCAGCAGACGATCGCCCAGGAGGTGGAGCTTTCCGCCACCCAGGTTCAGGAGCAGGAGGATGCGGGCCAAAGCCAAAACGCATTAGACGCAGACCGGGAAGGACGGGGCGACGGCTACAGGGGCAATGGCAAAAAAAAGAAAAAAAAGAAGGAGAAGGTCTCTGATGGAAAGGTATCCATCAAAGCGAAGCATATGTCGTTTGACATAAAGATATAGGGAGAGGATTTTCCTTCTCTATATGAAAAACCGGGAGAAAACTTATGACGGGTTTAGAAATTGCGTTATTGATCGTGGGGGTTTTGTTTTTTATTGGCAGCTTCTTCTTTGTGGAGAAGCTGTCCTCTTCTGATATAGATACGATCCAGAAGATGAGCGAAAAAGAGATCAATGTGCTGCTCGAAAAGCAATTGAACGCTGTTTCCGACAGAATGGAGAAAACGTTGGAGAGCAAGTACAATGAATCGCTCAACAAATTCGATCGGGAAACAAACCGCCGTACGACCGAGGAAATCTATTCGATTTCGGAGCATGGGGAAACAGTTACCCATTCGATTGATCAAAAATTGAATCAGGCGCAGGAGGAGTTCAAACAGATCGACACGGCTCACAAGGAGATCGTTTTTCTCCACAATATGCTGTCGGATAAGGAGGAAAAGGTTTCAGAGCTGGAAAAAGAGGCCAGAGCTTTGGAATCCAATCTGCGAAATATGAAAAAAAGCGTGGAGGATGCGATTGAGCGGTTGTACGCCGAGCAAAAGATCCGCGTGGAAACGGCGGTGGCCAATCCGCCGCAGGTTCGTACGCCGGTCTTTCCGGAGCTGACGCCGCAGACCACGGCCTCGGTTCAGAATGCCGCAAAGCTCACGGTGCAGGAGGTAGAGGAAGTGGTAGAAGCGCGTTCGCAGGCAGAGGAATTTTCTCCGGTGCTTTCTGTGACGGCGGTAGAACCCGAACCGGTTGAAGCACCTCCCACGCCACAGCCGCCGGAGGATGCATCGGGCAATATCAATGAGAGAATCCTATCGATGCACCGTGAGGGATATACGGATGTGGATATCGCACGGAGCCTTGGCAGAGGCGTGGGTGAGATCCGACTGGTGCTGGGGTTGTTTGATGAGGGCGAATAAAACATGAAGCAAAAATATTTTATCCGCGGCCTGGGATTGGGCATTATCGTGACATCTATATTGTTCGCAATTGCGTTGTTTTTTTACCGTCCGGAGGTTTCCGAAGAAACGATCCGCCGGGAAGCGTCCCGATTGGGGATGGTGGACGCCGATTCAAAAAACAAAACCGTGGAGCAGGACAAGGAAGCCAAGGCTACCGGCGACAAGGCGTCGCAGACACAGGAAAAAGTAGAGGATACGGCCGAAGAAGCGAAAACGCAGGAAGAAGCGGATAAAGAAACCCAGGAAGAGGCAGCCGGGACGCAGGATGAGGCAGCCAAGGCACAGGAAAATGCCGAAGTAGAAAAAGACCAGGAGGCCGAGCAGCAAGCGCAGGAGGCGGCCGAAGAGGAAGCGAGACAAAAAGAGGAAGCCGAAAAGAAGGCCGAGGAAGAGCGGAAAAAGGCGGAAGAGGAACAGAAAAAAGCCGAGGAAGCCAAGGAAAAAGCTGAAGCAGAGAAGAAAGCGGAGGAAGAGCGGAAAAAGGCGGAAGAGGAACGGAAAAAAGCCGAGGAAGCCAAAGAGAAGGCGGAAGAAGCGAGAAAGAAGGCTGAGGAAGAAAAGGCCAGGCTCGCCAAAGAAAAGGAAGAAGCGGAAAAGAAAAGCAGCACTAGCAGTTCGAGTAGTACAAATGGCACCAGCAGTACGCAGACAACCAATCCAAACAGCCGTCGGCAGACCAATGTTTCAAGAACAGGTTCTACAAGCTCCAGCACAGGAGCTTCGTCTGCTACGGAGCATCAAAACTCCGTCCAGGCCACCGGGGAGACTGTGCAGTTTTCTGTAGAGTCGGGACAGACCTCGGGAGTGGTGGGTTCCAATCTGTATCAGGCGGGTCTGGTGGACGACGCTACGGAGTTTGACCACTATCTCGAGCAGCACAATTATGACAATTATATCTTAAACGGCACCTATTCGATCAAGAAAGGAAGCTCCTACGAGGAAATAGCGCATATATTGACACAGCGGTAGGGTTTGTGGTAGGATAGCGTTTGGCGTTTTAACACACACATGCGAAAAAAACGGATGCACGGTTGCCAGGGTTTTATTGAAACCGGGTTGCAGACGAAAAGGCGCATGGAGGATCAAACCATGGAGGTAGAAAAATGAGCGTTATTTCAATGAAACAGCTTTTGGAAGCGGGTGTCCATTTTGGACACCAGACAAGGCGTTGGAATCCCAAGATGGCTCCCTATATCTATACGGAGCGCAATGGAATCCACATTATCGATCTGCAGAAGACGGTCGGGATGGTGGATGATTCCTACAATGCGATCTTTGATATCGTATCCCAGGGAGGAACGATTCTGTTCGTGGGAACGAAAAAGCAGGCGCAGGAGACGATCGCTTTGGAAGCAGAGCGGTGCGGTATGTTCTATGTCAATGAGCGTTGGCTTGGCGGTATGCTGACCAATTTCAAGACAATTCGCAGCCGGATTGATCGGTTGAAGAAGATCGAGAAGATGTCGGAGGACGGTACGTTTGAGGTGCTTCCGAAGAAGGAAGTGCAGGCTTTGACA